>JAJYJL010000940.1 GCA_021789565.1 Acidobacteriota bacterium | reverse complement strand
GGCGACATTAAAGGAAGAGAAAGGTCAGGGGGCAACCCCATGATGAATTCAGACGGCACGAGCCAGGAGAAATTCGTGTCTGAAAACAAAACGTATCTTACAGATCATGCAGGCTTAAAGGCCAGATCTGCTTTGATTTTGCTGATTTGCTGTGTATTTGGGGTTTGGGTGAATCCGGTTGCAGTGTGGCCGCAGGAATCCGGCTCTTCTGCATTGATCAAAATGCATGTACGCGCGCCGGAATTTCCAAGCCGGTTGCCCTCCCCATCGCAATTTTCTTCCCCCCCAGCCCTTCCACCGGCACCGACAAATTCAGGTCATGGAGGCATGGCGATCCAGACCTCGCAGTCTGCGGGTGGACCGATGCCTGGTATGCCGGGAGGAGCGAGTGTGCAGTGGATCAATTCACAGCCGCTGACGATGGCGGAATTGAGGGGCAAAGTTGTTCTGATTGACTTCTGGGAATACACCTGCATCAACTGCATCCGCACGTTTGCAGAGAACAAGAAGTGGTACGAACGGTACCATAAGGATGGCCTTGAAATCATTGGTGTTCACTGTCCGGAGTTTGACATCGCATATCCGGCGAGTAATGTCAGGGCTGCGGTCAGGCGATTCGGGCTTCCTTATCCGGTCGTGGTGGACGACCATTACCTGATCTGGCATGCCTATCACAATTCAACCTGGCCGAACCGCTTCCTGATCGATGCCAAGGGATACATCCGCTATGACCGCTCGGGGGAAGGCGGCGACGGTGCGTTGGAGCATGCCATCCAGCAACTTTTGAAGGAGGCCCATCCGGGTTTAACGTTCCCGTCGAGCTATACGATTCCACCAGATCAGAACGCTTTTGCAGCTTCTTGCGGCGTGCCGACTCCTGAGATGTATGTGGGCCAGTGGCAAGGCCGTGGAATTCTTTCGAACAAGCAGGGTTATCACAGAGGGAAGACACTCCATTACGTGCTTCCAGCCAATGTGGAGGACGGCCACGCAGCCGTTTCAGGCCGATGGGAAACTGACAATGGACACGATCCACACCAAAGCAACGGCATGATTTATCGCGGGAAGAAAAAAGGGCAGTCTCCTTCTGGAGACGAATTGGAAATGCGGTATCACGCGCGAGAGCTTTACGCTGTGATGAATGTTGAACACGGGCGCCCATCCCGCGTTTACATCCGCCAGGATGGAAAAGATCTCACCTCACAGAACGAAGGCGTCGACGTTAAGTTTGACGCGCAAGGGCATTCGTACATCGAAGTCCGAGATCCCCGGATGTATTACCTTGTTGCCAACCCGACGTTCGGCAGTCACAAAGTCGAACTGTTTCCCACCCGCGCCGGACTTACGATCAATTCTTTTACGTTTGGCAACAATTGCCAGACGGATTTTCCTCACCTCTAGCGAAAGCGTCAGGCCCGGGTGGCAGAACGCTGCTGAGATTTGGAGAATTCCCGCCTGGCAGCGCGCATCGCGGCGCGAGCCCATGCCTATTCCGTTGCGGAAGTGATCTGGACGTCGTCGAGCCACACTTTGCCCGTAATGGCCGTGTTATCCTCCGCTTTGCTTGCTGGACGAACCAGCAGGACAAGGAGCAGTTTCGTCTTGGGGCCTGTGGTGAAGTCCATGTTCAGCGGGTTCCATCCTCCGCTTGTCCCTGTCATCTCCGGAGTCAACTTATCGAGCGCGTGAGGATCGTAGGCATCGACGACCTCAATGCGCGGCCCGCTGTCGCTGGTGATGCCTTGCGTCTTCATGAATGCGTCCAGTTGGTAGGCGTGCTTTGGCGACACTTTAACAAACTGGAAGACCTGGTGGTAGTTCAGGTTTTGGTTTCCCGTGAACTGCACGGAGAGGGAGTGTCCGGGCGAATGAAATGTCGCCGTATCGAGGCCGGCGTAGACTCCCGGGACATCCTGGATCCTCCACCCAAAGCCCATATTCAGCAGGGGATCTTCAAAGTCTCCGTTGGTTATCAGGTTCACGCTGGGTCCGCCTGGAGCCGTTCGAATGAATCCCCTGGCCTGAAGGTCGGTCCAGGCCTGATAGGCTGCATCTACCCGGCCTGTTTTGATCAGCGTGTCGATATAGTCTGAGGCCTCATGAGGATCGAAGGTTTCCGGGTTCGCTACGATGCGCTTCCACACGGCTTCGGCGTCTGGAAATCGCTGCTCCGTGAGCAAATATTTCAGGTAACTGAATTCAGCTGGCAGGTCATTCGGAATAAGTTCCTGGAGGATGTAGGCGGCGTTGCCGGAGGCCTTCCAGGCGACGTTGAAGACGGTACGGTCGTACTGGCGTGAGCCGGCAAGCACCACCTTCAAATGCCGGAACGCTTCCTGGGTGTTGCCGTGGAGCAGGAAGTAGTTTCCAATGGTCCACTGGTAAATAGGCAGGTTGGGCGCAAGCTTAGAAGCGTGCCGCAGGTCTTCTTCCGCCTTGGCGGTTTCACCCTGGAACTCGTGGGCTGCTGCCAGATTGATCCAGGCTTGCGGATCATAAGGATTGGCCTTGACGGCGTCATGGAACTGCTGGATGGCTTCCTTCGGCCTGGGGTTCGTGATGCTGTACTGATATAGCCGGCCCAGTTGAACATGGTAGGTGGAATTCCCCGGATTCAGCCGGCTGGCCAGGCGAAGGCTGGGGATCGTAAGGGTATGGCCGGCGCGGTTAGCGAAGTATGTTTTTGCGATCCATCCGGTGGACAGCACAAATCCAACGATCAACGAAATCATCAGAATTTGTGCAGGCCGGCCTTCAACTTTTATCTCCATACGACCTCGTTTATCTTTCCATCGCTGCCCTGCAGAGGAGCCGCATAGCCATTTCCTTCTTGGGCAGCGCTGCCGGCCCTTGCTCGTGGTAACTATACCGGCAGACTATAGCAGTGCCGAAGTATATCAAATTATTCCCGGAAATCGGCGCTTGTGGAGGGGACGGCGTCGGCATCATCTATCCCCGGCGCACGCCAGTTCGACTGGAGGGGGTTTTCCTTTGAAGGTCCAACGTCCTTGTGCGGGGCGCGTGTTAACGCCAGGATGGACTCCAGTGATTTCTCAAAAGGACTTGCGTGCGGCAAAAGCACGGCTTACAGTTTGGGCTTATGCCATAGGGCAACGCTCCGACGTTCTTCGGGAGGGCCGCTGTTGAAGGGATGGGGATTCTGGTTGCTGCAGTGGTAGTATGTTGGAGCAATTTGTGAACTGCCCTGCGTTGCGGGACCGCAGACGCCAACAACTACCGGCAGCTTTTTGAGGTGACCTGCTGTTCTTGGTAATCAACCATTTACGAGGGGAGGATATCGCAGATGAAAAATAAGAAGGGAGATTCTATCGAGAGGCGTGACCTGCTCATGCTCGGGGCCGCGTCGGCAGGCGTTCTAGGGTTAGGCAGCAAGGCCGCATTTGCGGCCGGGCCGGAATCGAGCGGAGATCCTTCCTATCCACAGGAGATGGAACTCGCGCTGTTGCGCAACTATCGGACCGCCAAGGCTTCCAGCTATGACCGCACGGGAGGCAACAGGGACGCTCGCCCGCTTCAACCCGGCGAAACCATGACGCTGCTGAGTTCTCGGGGTCCCGGCATGGTCAGCCACATCTGGTTCACCATTGCCAGCAATGATGCCCAGCACCTGAAGAGATTGATTCTTCGCATGTATTGGGACGGTGAAACCGAGCCGAGCGTTGAGGTTCCCGTGGGGGATTTTTTTGGCCTGAATCTGGGCGAGTATTTCCTCTATCAGTCGGCGCTCCTGACGGTCTCACCCGTCAAAGCACTGAATGCTTACTTCCCGATGCCTTTCCGGAAGTCCGCGCTGATCACGGTCACCAGCGAAAGTGAACAACCCGTCCGCTCTTACTAC
>JAJYJL010000939.1 GCA_021789565.1 Acidobacteriota bacterium | reverse complement strand
CGCGCTAAGTGGGTTAGAGGATCTCGGGTTTTCTGCGTCACCCTTCTATGAGCGGCAAACTAGTTACGTCATAGAAACTTTTGACGAAGACCGTGATCTCTGTGATGTACGAGCAACGGCAAACCCCGACCAGCTTGCTACGGGAAATCACTCGGCCAATCTATGCTGGATGCGCATGAGTCTGCTGCCAGCCGCGCCCTATTGCATCTGCCGCCCGGATTGCATCGGCCACCATTTCCGGGTGCACCTCAAAGGGCTCGTTGTGGATCGTTTCTCCTTTTGCCGTACTGCGCGTGGCAATTTGGTCCAGCATGTCGGGCGTCATATGATCGAGTCCAATTTCGGATAGCGTGACCGGCAATCCTACTGCGGTTGAAAAACCAAGCACTTCCTCCATGATCGAGTGGGGCTGGCCTTCAAGCACCAGTTGAACCAGGACACCAAACGCCACTTTCTCCCCGTGCAGGTAGGGCCGCGTCTCAGGAACTGCAGTCAGGCCGTTGTGGATGGCATGCGCCGCTGCCAATCCCGAAGATTCAAAGCCGAGGCCGGAAAGAAGCGTGTTGGCTTCCACCAGGCGTTCCAGTCCTGCAGTTACGGACCTGGTTCGGAGTGCTGCCAGGGCATCCACTCCATCTTCCAGAAGAGTGCGGTAGCACAACTGGGCCAGCGCCAGGGCGCTTCGAGTTGAGGCTCCGCCTCGCATGTTTCGGACCCTGCCCTCGACACAAGTTTTTGCTTCAAACCACGTGGAAAGAGCGTCACCCATCCCAGCAACCAGCAGTCGGGCCGGACTCCGGGCAATTACCTGGGTATCGACCAGGACTAAATCAGGATTTCTGCGGAAGAGGCGTATTTCGCAGAAGACGCCTTCGTCGGTGTAAACGATGGAGAGAGCGCTGCAAGGCGCGTCACTCGAAGCGACTGTGGGACAACTCACCACTGAGAGGTTCATGTCCGCTGCTACTGCTCGCGCCGTATCAACCACCTTACCCCCGCCCGCGCCGACAATGACTTTGGCGTGCTGCTGACGTGCCTCTCCCTTCACACGCTCAATTTCGGCGATGGAGCATTCTCCCGCGAAAGGGAGGACCTTATAGGCAAACCCCGCATCGGGAAGTGTCTGTGCCCATGCTTCGGAAAGGAGAGCAGAGGCCGACTTGCTGGCAAGGATCAATACGGGTCCCTCCAGTCCCAATGCGGACATCTCCTGTCCGAGGAACTGCGTGGCATTCTTACCCTGGGTATAACGGCTTGGCGAACAGAATACGGTCAACATACGGACACCTCCCAGATGAAGTCACTCATATTCAAGAACAAGGTCATTCAGTCCGGCCATTCGGAAATTTTCCGCTAAGAGGGCCTCCAGGATTCCGCACATACTCGCTGCCCACTATCGTGCGAAAACAAAGGCCGCAAACTAAGCTATCTGCTCTGGTTATATTGGCATCTCTCCCCCCTACTCGCCGATCCCGAACATCTGGCTGCCAGCGCGAAGCCGCCGTCTCACAGCGTCGCGCGCCAGTACTATGCGGAATCCGAAGACACACAAGCCCTGGCTCCAGACCAGCCGATTCCCCAAGACTGAGAATTTTCGTCCCGCAAGCGTTGACTGCGCACACTAATAAGCAATTTTAGTCGCGGACCACAACTTTCACGGCAGAGCCGAGGTGATCTTGCCGAGTTCCTCCTCGTTAAAGAGCCGGTGGGTTCGAGTACGAACATTCCCAAGCTTGGCAATGGCAAGCGCCATCTCCGCCACTTTCTCATCGTTCGGTGCCGTCAAGATGAACAGAGTGTCGAACTCGCTCCCCAGGATCAGGTAGTAAGATTGAACTTCTCCCCCCATCTGGCGAATCATCTTTTTAGCTGCCTCACCCCGTGCGGGAAGTTGCTTGATCCTCTCGATCCCCTGTTGGGTCAAAGTGAACTGCATTAAATACGCGGCCATGTCTACCTCCATTCGCAACGGAATAATTTGCCATAAGTCATGCGCAGCGCTCAGCCGAGCGCCTCTTAACGGCCCAAAGCTCCCATCAGTTCCGTCCACTTTTCTGCGTCGATGGTGCCGTCGTTCCTCCATTCGGTTACAGGTAGTATGCGGTGCCAACTACCCATCCGAATGGCTTGAACAACTGAACATATCCTCTTTTCGACACCGGCGTCGTCTCGTTTTTCTTTGGAAACCAGTAATCAACATATCCACCGCCGGCCTTTGCCCTTGCGATGAACTCCTTCAACATAAACTTGCCTTTGTAGTCCTTAAATTCAAGCCTGCTTTTCCCTTCCACATCTTTCCGACCGTAGAGGGCCACGTTGACACCCTCTGTTGTGTCCGCCCAGAAATATCCATCCTCGCCATATTGGAGCTCTCGCAAAAGGTCAGCTCCAAGCTGCTTTGCTTGTTCAAGCGTCGTTTCACCTTTCTGATGTTTTGAATAGATCGTCTGCAGCATGCTGATCGCTGTTTCGACCTCACTCTTGATCGCCGCATCTTTTTCGGCTGAGCCTTTTGGCTTTCCTGGTTTAGCAAAGGCTGCGTGGCCAAATAGGATTGTCGCCGGCAAAATGGAAAAGGACCCAAGCTCCATCTTTTTCATATGTCCTCCTTCCCCTCAATGTCCTTCGGTAACAATTCAGCCTTAGATCGTCCTCCCAGACGTACCCGATACCGATGTTCACCACCAACCCGGCCTCTTGCCAGACCCTGTGGGAAATTGCAGACGTCACAGCCAGGGTTTGCATCAGGCATAAATCGCGATTCAATACCCCCGCAAGGCTTTATGAAGGCTCCTTCAAGCTATTGTTCGAAATGTCCGGGTAAACTTTCCACGAGCTACCGTGCCCCAACTTCAAGGTCACGGGGCAATTGATGGAGTTCTCAAACGTTTTGACAGATTTCGGCGTGACGATTTCGATACTGTTGCCGTGCTCGAAAGCCCAATCACCCGCCACATAGGTTTTCAGCGGAGTATGCTTGATTGCGGTAGGACTCTCCCTGAAATAAGCCTCTAACCTAGGCTGGACAGTCTGCCTGCATTCGACATCCGCCTGATTCGGGCACACCAGGATTGCATCGTCCGTGTAAAAGGCAGCCACTGTTGCCAGATTGTTGGAATTGAACGCAGCGTCACGCTGATCACCGTTCGCCTCGATTTCCGGATGTCGGCGGCCACATCCCTTTTTGATCAGGTTGGTTTGCGGCCCTGGAACCCGAGAATAATAGGCCGAGGTCAGCGCCACTGGGCAAAGCAAAGTGTTGCGGAGCATAGTTGGTCCTCCCTGAAATCCCACTGATCATAAATGCTAATCAATGGATTTTCGTATGCTGGAGAAATTGGAGAGCCAGCGCACTGCATCGGCGATAGAAGGTGAAAGAGAGGCGGATCTTTGCATGAGCACTTGAGCATCCTCCGCATATTTCAACTGTTGGCCTACTGTAACCGATACTTTCATTGTTCCAATTTGCTTAACACACGCAGTGACCCAGAGCACGGTTGTTTGTGTCGTCGTACTGGCTTAGAACATAGTCCTGAGGGCCACGATTGCATGAATTACGAACGAAATCGCAAGGGAGCACTTCATGGCAGCCACTTCCAATCACAGTGGTCAGTTAGCACATGTATCCACTGCCAAAAGGAGAGGTTTTCGTCCGCGGCGCCTGGCACATCGACTCAACTGCAAACTTAACAGAACTGTGTGATGCCAGTCACTGTCCCAGGACTTGAAAACTCACTAATGTTAGGGATGAACCAAAGGTTAGGGGAGGGGGGATGGCTGGCCGGCGACGGCAAGGAAAGGACAGTCGCGGGCGCATTTGGCTGTCAGAGCAAGCCAGAAGACCTCGCTTCCTCATTCGTACAG
>JAJYJL010000938.1 GCA_021789565.1 Acidobacteriota bacterium | reverse complement strand
TCCGCCAATCCCTCGTAAAGGGTCTGAAACTGAGCGACTGTTATGGAGGGGGCGTTAAGCCTACGAGTTGTACCCTTGAGGTGTGTGTGCGCCTCAGGGTCCCTTACAAACTTAAGGGACCGAAGGGCACCCTTCATACCTATGTATTTTCTTTGATCTACCTGCCGTTCAAGTTTCTCGACATTTACCAACCCTATCAAACGAATCAGCATAAACCGGAAATTTCTCTCGTAGTCGAACCCGTATGTTTTATTCACTATGTTGTCCCTACAATACCTGCGGTTGTCCGCATCTCTCAGGTTCCGCATTGCACATCGCATCACGATATCGTCCATCGACTCCTCGACCCAGCCGCAAAGTTCGAGGATGGCCAACTTCGAACAGAAGAGGGCATCCTTCACTGTTTTGGCCCTCCTGTATCGCTTATCAAGCACATGGAGGTTGTCAAGTATGTAACTTTTCGCAATCACTTTAGTTCCCAGAAAATATTCGAGCAGCAGTGTTGAGGCGGCTAATCACTCGTGCCTTCTTCGAAAGGCCCTCCCTTAAGGCGGCCTCTGAAAATTCTTCGTGGTTCGTCAACTGCTCGTAACGCGCGCGAAGCACATTCGCGGACTCGCCCTTGATCTCTCCTATATTCTTAGATATTCCCACCAACAGTGCCTCAAGAAGCGTCACCGAAAGTTTGGGCGGCGTCTCATCTGAGAACACCTTCCCGGAAATACCATTGACCGTGTCCCTGAACAGGTCGCGTTTCTGCTCTGGGAAGTTCTGAGGTGGATGTTGGTTCTCATGCATATAGGTATTCAGAAACTTTGCAAGATACCCCTCGTACGTGCTGGCCTTATCATAAAATGCAAAAAAACGCAGAATGATCTCCTGCTTCGTGAAACGGTACGTGTTGTTGGGGCGCATCTTATTGATGCGCCGCCAAGCCGGATATTTGTCAAGCTCCTTGAGAAGCTTGTTAAATTCGCCTCCGTAGATGCAGTTTCTAATCTCCTGATTGTTGAGCTTCATCCCGCCAGTGTTGAGGCGGTGGAATATCGTGAACAGGTACTCCATGTGATTTTTCTTCTTAAAGTCACACCTGAGCACGGTCACAGGCACCGACAAATTCTCAACCCTCGTGTAATACTGGTGGAGCGGACTTGTTGCCGTCTTAATTGCCGCCACAGATTTCCCCGCGATCTCTGGCTCGATGTCCTCAAGTGCAGAGAGATTCCAGTCTCCACCGTCAAGAAAGCGAACAATCGTGGAGATACGTTGAAGGCCATCTATAACGATCCATCGCTGGGCCCTGTGATCCAGTGCAAAACACATGCTCGGGATCGGCAGCTGTTTAATGAGCGAATCAATGAACCGAGTTTGGTCCGGACCCTTCCAGACCACGTCACGCTGAAATTCTGGCTGGATCTGAAGAATCCCTTGCGTGTGCATGCGGTAAAGGTCAGCGCAAGAACGCAGTTCGTTATAGGCAACTATATCCGAGGGCGGAACTTCTGGATAGTCGTCCTCTGTGAAAGTCCTTTCTTCCAGTTCTGACAGAGTCTGTTCCATTTTTCATGTCTTTCCGGAGCGAGCGGCCTCGTTCACTTAGGACCGTCTGGCCCCAAACATGCAGAAAAGAATTACTCAAAACCAAGTCTATTTAAATTTGATTCGGGTGCGAGGCGCGCCTGAGCGAAACCCAGCGCGAGCCGAAATCCACGATCATTGCTTCTTTGATTGATTGTTATAAGGATCATATCTCCCTGTGGTCCGAAAGCAAAGGGAAGCTTTCACACCCAGTGCAGCGTGAGCAACAGGCCCAGGGCGAGGCCGCCGGCGAAGCTGGTGCCAGCAAAGTTGACGATTCCGTTGCCGACCAGGCCGCGGCGTTCGATGGTGGCGCCGAGGTAGCTGTCGACCAGGTTCCCTGCCCCGGCGGCAACAAACGCGACAATGGCGGTTCCGGGCCGGCATAACCCCAGCAAGTAGCCCACGGCAACCACCGCCGCGCTTGCACCCATACCCGCCAGCGTTCCCACCAGCGACACGCCGCCGTCCAAACCGGCAGGCACCGATTTGAAAGTGGTAATCATGTAGGCGCGACCGGAAAGCCACTGGCCGATTTCGCTTGAGATAGTGTCGCCCGCGGCTTCCGCCAACGCGGCAATCAGCGCCGCCAGGAACGCCGCCTCATAATGCGTCGTGATCACAAGGATGGAAAAGAAAGCCGCTGCCAGCGTGTTGGCCGTGGCCTCGCGCCAGCTTCTTGCTCCCTTGCGGCCTTCCGCCACGCCCATGGCCGCCTTCCGCGCGTAGCCCAGGAGAGTAGCCACCGTGCCCAGCACAAAAAACGCCAGCAGCACCAGAAAGCTCTTGTAACCGTATCCCATATAGATCGTGGCGCCCATCAGGAAGCCCATCATGGCGCCCGAGCGGTTCACCGTGCGCAAGGCCAGCGCCACCAGCGCGAAAACGCCGTTGATCGCGACGGCAAGAACCACGCGCACGCCAAGATAAGGCAGATTGCTTTCTACCGCCGACCATTGCATGAGCAGCGCGCAATACATAAACCCGCCGCAGATCAGCGGGACTGAGATGTTGTCATCCAGGCCGATCGGCAGCGTCTCTACAACCGCTCCCACGGTTGCCGTGGCGGCGCAAATCAGCAGAACTTTCAGTTCAGGGAGCGAAGGATTGATCCAACTGCCCAGCAAAAAGCTGCCCGCGGTTCCGGCCGCGATAAATGCGAAAAAGCCGGACCACGTCTTGCCGGAATTCCACGGTACCGCAGGCCCGCGCAGGGCCTCGCCGCCGATGCTGGCAAAGCCATCGCCCAGCGCCATGATGGCCCACACGGCCCCCACCACTTCCATGCGCCGGCCAAACAGCAGAACCAGCGCCAGCACAGAAACGGGGTAAGAGACAATGCCGGTCCATGCAAGCGGCCTTGTTTCGCCGGATGCATCAACAACTCGCTTGCCGAGGTCAAGTCCCAGCCGGGGCAGGATGAGCAGGTTGAAGAGCAGCGCCGCCAGAGCCGCTCCCGCCGCTTCGATCCAGGTGAGGAACGGCAGCAGCAGCGCGAACAACAGCATTGAGATGTGAACGGTCTTGCGCGTGGAGATCAGCGGCCGGCGGCCCGCACCGTTGTAAACAGAAGCGTCACCCACGCCCGGCCTCCAAAGTCTTTTGAATTCCTTCTTCCAGCGGCACCACTCGATAGCCAAGCTCGCGGCAGGCCTTGTCGCTTGAATAGACCCAGTCATGCTTGAAGATTTCCACCACGCCCGGCGTCAGTTTCGGCCGGTGATTGAACAGCCGCGCCCGCGCGACTTCCAGCGCGCCATACATTTTCCCGGTGGCAAACGAAAGGTGCCGCACCGGAAACGTGACGCCCGTGAGTCGCCCGATCACGGCAAAAAGATCGTTCAGGCTGCGATTGTCACCGGCCAGGAAATACTCTTCGCCGGGCCTTCCCTTTTCAAGCGCTGCCAGATGCGCCTGCACAACTTCTGCAATGTAGGCAAAGCTCCAGCGCTGCCGGCCCGAACCGAGCAATCCCGGGAACCTTCCGCTCAGGTATTGCTGCATCATTCCGCCCACCAGATTGCCTTCCGTCGGAGGCCCGGGGCCGTAAACCACTCCCGGCAGCAGCGCCACTACCGGGAACCGCTTAAAGCCTTCGGCGCGCAGCCAGTCGAGCGCCTGCGCCTTGGTTTCCTCGTACTCATTCGAATAGGGTCCGCGATTCTGCAACCCTTCGCCGGCATTTACATCAGAAGACGGACCCACAGCAAGAAACGACGATGTGTAGATCACTCGCTCGACGCCCGCACGGCCGGCCTCTTCCAGCAGCAATTTCAGGCCTTCAAC
>JAJYJL010000937.1 GCA_021789565.1 Acidobacteriota bacterium | reverse complement strand
CGCGTTGGAGATACCGGAGGAACTTCAGAAACTCCTGATGCCGGTGGCGCGGCATGCAGTGACCGATGACGGTTCCTTCCAGCACCTTGAGGGCGGCAAAAAGGGTGGTCGTCCCGTTGCGTTGATAATCGTGGGTCATGGTTCGGCAGCGTCCCCGCTTCATGGGCAGGTCGGGCTGGGTGCGATCCAAGGCTTGAATCTGGCTCTTCTCATCCACACCCAGCACCAGGGCCTTATCCGGCGGATTGAGATAGAGTCCAACCACATCGGTCAGTTTTTCGACGAACCGCTTGTCACGCGACAGCTTGAAGGTTTTGACGCGATGCGGCTCAAGACCATGGGCATCCCAGATGCGCTGTACGGTGGCCGGACTAATGCCCTGGGCGCGGGCCATGCTGCGCACGCTCCAATGCGTGGCGGCGGGCGGGCGCGTGTGCAAGGTCGCCTCGACCATCGCCCGCACCTTCGCGGACGAAATCTGAACCTTGCGTCCACGCCCCGGAGCGTCTTCCAGCAGGCCTTGTGGGCCGCGGCTGGCGAAACGCTGACGCCAGAGCAGGACGGTCGGTCGGCTCGTCCGCAGGGTTCGGGCGATGTCTCGGTTGGCGTGTCCTTCGCTTGCCATCACAATGACCCGAGCCCGAAAAGCGACTTTCTGCGGAGTGTTCTT
Source organism: Acidobacteriota bacterium (assembly GCA_021789565.1). The sequence continues at coordinate 3,195 of JAJYJL010000937.1, read as the reverse complement.
TGCATTGATCCAAGCTTGCAAAAGTTCCCTTTGTTCGGACGGCAATGCAAGAGCGGCGGCTGGGTTCCACATGCTGCGCAGATTAGCAAAGCCCAGTCTCATTGTAAAGATAATTGTGAGACACTACACTAGAAGTCGTTGCAAAACCCTCTGTAACCGATTGAAATGAGAGCTGCTGGCACGATGATTCGCCTTCCAGAACAGTGAGGAGAAGACCCTCTACTGAAAACAAAGGACTTAACGCAACCTCTGAGGGTCCCATCCGCGGCGCCCAGGGCTTGGCTAAGCAAATCAACAAGTTCCATTAGGTTTTGCAACGGCTTCTAGTGTCCTGAGTCGTAAGAAGGATGAATAATTCAGGGCCGTCCTGCCTTCGGCAAGTGTTTTGCGATCTTTGCGGCTTTGCGTGAAACAGGCCCTTAATTCTTAATCGAACTTCTGATTCAGGACACTAGCTGTCCGACAGCTAGTCAATTCTTTCCTGGCGCGGGATCTCTCATGCCTGCCAGTTGCACAACTATCACATCGTCATGGCCCACTTGAATTCCCCGACGGCGGAATATTTTCCGCTGCTTACTGACAGCGGGGAGATCGACGACGACACGCTTTTCTGGGAATTGTTCTCGGGAGAGCCAGTGGCGTTGAATGGGAATATTATACCTTGGGCGATCCCCCGGGCTTTGGCTGGGAACTCAAGGAGGCCAATGTCCGCGAATGGCCGTACCCAGAGTAGGAACCGCACTCGATTCCAGCGGGTTGCTGCGAAAGGGCTTCCGGGCTTATGATCCTGTTTGATTAGAACTGCCAGAAAGACGAAAATGCGTTATATACTCTTTGGGCTGGCCTCCACAGGACTTTCGGCTTGGGAATTGCAGAGCAAATGCTGGAACCTATGAGCGAAATATGGACATAGCAGAGCACCAGATTGCAAAACGAATCCAGGAGTTGAGGAAGCGTTACCGGCTGACACTTCAGCAAGTCGCCGACAAGGCCGGTTTGAGCAAAAGTTTCCTTTCGAAGGTCGAACGGTCAAGCGTGTCCATCAGCATTGCGGCCCTCGCGCGCGTTGCCAACGCGCTCGGGGTCTCATTGGGGGAATTCTTTGAAGATGAGGAAACCCGGGTGGACGTTATCTATGTTCCCCGGGAGCAGCGGCGCGTCGTAACAGGAAACCGGCCCGCTCTCCCCTATCACTATGAAATGCTTCTTCCTCGCCGCGGCGCGCGCCAGATGCAGGCCGCAGTGATTTCCATCGATGGAGCTCGAACCAAGTTTGAATTGCTGGAACATCCTGGGGAGCAGTTCCTCTTCCTGATGGAAGGAGAAATGGAATATATCTGTGGTGGCCAGGAATTCACGTTGCGTCCCGGGGATTGCCTTTACTTCAAGGCGAATATTCCTCACGGGCCTAAACTAACAGCGAAACAGAAGGTTTCGTATTTGGTTGTCTTCACCACAGAGAACTCCGGTCGCCGGTATTCTTAGCCGAACTTTCGCAATTGGAGGCATTTCCCAGGCTGGCAGGAGGCCCGTTGTGGGGCAACTTACGGATGATGAAGGGCGCCTTACCGGCAAGGCGTTGTAGTATTGACTAACCTTTTTTTCATCCGTGGCGCGGCTTTGGCACAATGCGAACGAGCCATGTACCTGCGTGCGAACAGGCAATTGAAAGACGGCTAAGAGCACCGCTACTGGAGTGTGGAAGAGAGCCGTCGTTTACGATCGGGCCGGGTGGTACAAGAAGGGAGAGGGTTCCGGACGTTTCCGCTGCGCGGAAGGGGGAGCGTGTCGGCGGAATCGAAGCTACCCTGTGCCACGCCTAATGTGCTGAAGCTTTTCCGCTCCCGATGGATGCCGCAGAGCGCATGAAGACGGTAACCCAGCCTGCAAACTCAGATGTTCAAAATCAGGCTTGCAGACGCCCGAGGACGTAAAAACCGAAATTCCAGAAGGCTTATCTCCGACACACTCCTAGAATCGGGCAAACTGGACTTTGCCCTGATACTTTCCTTCCTGGCTCACATTAGCCCGAATTTGTAAGCTGAGATATTTTCGGGCTCAGAATCAGTTTTAGAGGCTGCATGTTACCCTGCCGCGTGGGGTTGAAATTCCAACTTGCGCGAAGTTGGGATCTCGTAGAGTAAGAGTCTGTCGAAAAGGGAGTTGCGTTTCTCCAGACCTCCCCAGGCGGCGGATAAGTGGAGCACCGTCTGATGGCCCGCGCGGCCTAGAATCGTTCCACACAGAAACACCTGCACCCGCAAGCTGGCGGGCCGCCGGTAGCCCGTCATCCTGGTGGCGCGCTGGAATTCCGCCAGCAGGTTAAACAACATCAGGATTGCCAGGAAGGCCGCCTCGGTGGCGAAGAATTCTTTCAGCCAGAAATCATCGGCCACCAGACCGGACTTCAACTCTTCGATGCGCTGCTCCACCGAGACCCGCTGGTTGCAGTCGCGCCAGACCTCTTCCGGGGAATCCGCCAGGTCGGTGACGAATACCCGAAACGTATAGCCTGGAACCTCGAACAGCTTGCGGCCCAGCGAGAACTTGCGCTCTTGAATCTGCTCGCGCACCACCACCAAACGCCGCGCCCGATCCCATCCCAGACGCTGCAACTGAAATTCGCCCACCGCGTAGGTCGCGTCCAGCGCCCGCCACTCCGTGACCCGCGCCGCTTCGTGCTTCAGCCACGGCGTCAGCCGCGCCACCACGATGTAGGGAAGATTATGCCCCTCCAGGTATCGCAATAACTCCTCGGCAAAAAAACCCGCGTCGGCCCGCACCCGGCGAATCCACCCCCGGCTGTCTAGTGTTTTGTTAGATAAATAGGTTGACTTATTAAAGAAATTGACTTATAGTGCTCGATTATGTCACGTCGAGCGCCGCAGATTGAGCTAACTTCCGAAGAACGAATGAGTTTAGAGACCATGACACGTTCCCCTTCCTCGCCTCAACGCGATGTCCTGCGGGCCCGCATCGTGCTGCTGGCCGCCGAGGGCCTCCGCAATGAGCAGGTGCAGGAAAGGCTGAAGGTGTCCAAACCCGTAGTCGTTAAATGGCGGCGACGGTTTGCTGCCCAGCGACTGAGGGGCTTGGTGGACCAGGCGGGCCGAGGGCGCAAGCGGAAATACGATCCTGCCACTCGCCACCGCATTGCTGCTACCGCCTGCAGCACGCCTCCCGAGTCGGTGAGAT
>JAJYJL010000936.1 GCA_021789565.1 Acidobacteriota bacterium | reverse complement strand
GATCTAGCCCATCTCACTGGAAACGCCGATTGGTGAAGAGGAAGACTCCCACCTCGGAGACTTTATTGAGGACCGAGGAGTCATCTCTCCGGCCGAGGCGGTGATTAACATCAACCTGAAAGAACAGACCGAATCGGTGCTGAAGACCCTGACACCGCGAGAAGAAAAAGTGATCAAGATGCGGTTCGGCCTGGACGACGGCAGTGAGCACACGCTCGAAGAAGTGGGCCAGAGTTTTGCCGTCACGCGCGAACGAATCCGGCAGATTGAGGCTAAGGCGTTGCGCAAGCTGCGTCATCCGTCGCGCAGCCGCAAACTCCGCGCATTTCTCGACGCTGCCATCCATGATTAATTTCCCGCCGTTGCGCAGGAGATTGTTCCGTCACAGGAATTCTATTTCCCCTGCCTATTGCAACTTTGCCTTTTCGGGTGTAAACCTTCAGTGAGCGCACAGAGCCTCGTGCAAGGGTAATTCTTCTAATAACTGCTACTGTTCGGAGGTGATACGATGGCCGACACTGCCACCCCGTCCGATGTCCCGCAGAGCGCGCCCGCCAAGCCGTTTCTTTCCCGGCTGATTGGCGTTTTCATTGAACCCGGTGAAACTTTTGATGACATCGCGCGTAAACCGGACTTTATCGCTCCTCTTATCCTGCTGGTTCTCGTCTCGCTGGCCGTTGTGGAAACGATGCTGGCGAAAATCGGCATGTATCGCATCATCCTTGAAGGCCTGAAGCAGAGCGAGCGGGCCGCCAAAATGGACCCGGCACAGTTGCACCAGGTGGTTGAACGAACCGCGGGAATTACGAGTATTGTGACGCAGGCCAGCGCCCTTTTCGGGGCGCCGCTTTTTCTGCTTGTCGTGGCCGGGTTCGGGCTGCTGGTTCTGAACGGCTTTTTCGGCCAGCGTGCGAAGTTCAAGCAAGTGTTTTCGGCAAGCTGTTACGCGAACATGCCGAGCATCGTGGGTGCGGTGATGGCGGTGGCCATCATGTTTTTTGGCGACCCGGACGCTTTCAACGCCCGGAGCCCGGCCCCCACAAACCCAGGTTTTTTTATGAACCCGCTGACCACTTCGCACGTCGTTTTTGCAATAGCGAGTTCACTGGATTTTGTTGTCTTCTGGTTTATGATCTTGCTTGCGATGGGGCTGTCGCGAGTCGCAGAGAAAAAGGTAAAGGCAGGATCGATTTTTTTGACGTTTCTCGGAGCGTGGGCATTGCTGTTGATTGTTAAGGTTGGATTCGCCCTCCTTACCGGAGCAGCATAGCTCATGCAGCAGGGGTTAACATTGCCCTGCCTGCCCGCCTGTGCTTACAATTGTTTTTCGACCCATCTGAAATCGAAACAGCCTGATTTCTGAATGCCGGGCCTGTGTCTCGCCGGAATGGCCGGAACGAATACGCTATGGGATTGAAGTTTACGGTTGTTGCCAAAGACGCGAACACAAACGCCAGGGCGGGAATCGTGCACACCCCGCACGGGGACGTTGAGACTCCGATTTTCATGCCGGTGGGCACCGCCGGAGCCGTGAAGGCGATGACCCAGACACAGCTTGAGGAAGTAGGCGCCCAGATTATTCTGGGAAATACTTATCACCTCTGCATGCGCCCCGGCGCGGAAAGGGTGCGCGAGCTTGGCGGGCTCCATCAGTTCATGAGTTGGCCGCATCCCATTCTGACCGACAGCGGTGGTTTCCAGGTGATGAGCCTGAAAGGTCTGGGGAAGGTGACCGAAGACGGCGTGTGGTTCCAGTCGCACCTCGACGGCACCCGCCACTTTTTTTCACCTGAAAGCGTGGTGGAGTCCCAGTTATCGCTGGGCGCCGATATCATGATGCCTTTGGACGAGTGCGTTGATTATCCCGCCAGTCATGAAACGCTCAGGCGGTCTGTCCGGCTGACGAGCCGCTGGGCTGAACGTTCAAAGCAATTCTTTTCGACAAACGCCGGAAGATACCAGGACCCCGGTTTTGAAGCTGCCGCCGGGGCGAAACTTGGGCCGAGCCTGTTCGGGATTGTGCAAGGCGGCACGGACCGCGGCCTGCGCAAGGAAAGCGCCCAGGAGATTTGCGAGTTTGGATTTGACGGTTATGCCATTGGCGGTCTTTCAGTGGGCGAGCCCAAGGATCAATTGTACGAAGTGACCGAACAGGTGGCGGGGCTTCTTCCCGAAGACCAGCCACGCTATCTGATGGGCGTGGGAACACCGGAAGACCTTGTAAGGTGCGTGGCGCTGGGCGTTGATATGTTTGATTGCGTGATGCCCACCCGCAACGCGCGCAACGGCTGCGTGTTTACGTCGATGGGCAAGCTGGTGATCAAAAGCGCGCGCTACGCGCGTGACCCGGAGCCGCTGGATGCAGCGTGCGGGTGCCTGGTGTGCCGGCGATACTCGCGCGCCTATATCCGGCATCTGTTTGCGGTGGGCGAAATTTCGGGATGCGTGCTGGCGACCTATCACAACTTGTGGTTTTACCTTGACATGATGAAGAGAGTTAGGCAAGCTATAGGTTTTGGGGGGTTCGGGAAGTTCCTTGCAGGGGTTCTTGCGGGCTCTGGGCAAGGTTCCCGTTCGGTATAGCGTAGAGTCGAAGGTAGCGTTACTGGCAAACCCTGCTGGTCTCTGACATTAAGTGCGAGACATTTCATCCCTAATCCTGACTTTGATGGCTCGATTTTGTTCGAGTGTGTGCTAATTCAACGGATAGTTTTGGCGGCGGACCCCGGTGCGGGCGGGGCAATGGCGCAGTTCCTCTTGTTGTTTGCTCCTCTTTTTCTGATCTGGTACTTTCTCGTCATTCTTCCTCAGCAGCGCAACCGCAAAAAGACCCAGGCGATGTTGTCCAACCTGAAGACGGGAGATCGTGTGATGACATCGGGCGGGTTGTACGGGCTGATTACCGGATTTCGTGGCGATATTGTGCAGGTTCAAATTGCCAGCCAGGTGAAAGTTGATTTTGCCCGGTCAGCCATTACGGGAATTCAAACGGAGGGGGCGGACCAGGCTGCGCAGGAAAAAGGTTCCAAGGGAAAGAAGTAACCCTTCTGGGGCGGGATCCTGGGGACAAGGAATTTAGGCAATGGATCATAATCGAATTCGCAACCGTACAGTCTTTATTCTTATTGTCGTCGTTGCATGTGTTCAGGGTCTTACGGGCTTTCCCAAGAACGTCACCCAACTCAAAGCCAACCTTACCCACCGCATTCATCTGGGACTGGATTTGAAAGGCGGCACGCATATGGTGCTGCAGGTTCACGTGGACGACGCCGTCAAGGTCACAACCGATCAGGCGCTGGAGCGGTTGCGCGATGAAATGACAACTCGAAGCATTTCCTACAGCTCCATTGAGCGGCAGGGTATCTCCTCCATCCTGATCAAAGGCGTCCCGGACGCTAAATCGGGGGATTTGGAGTCGTTGGTTTCGCAGCAGTTTTCATCCTGGGTCCTCCAGCGGGTTCCCGGTCAGTTGACCTCACGCCAGCTCAACATGAAGGTCAGTGAAATCAATATCATCCGCAACCAGGCGCTTGAACAGGCCAGAACCACCATCACTCGCCGCATTGATGCATTAGGGCTGGTCGGGCCCGAAGTGGCCGACTACGGGCAGGGAGACTATGAACTGGTGGTCCAGCTCCCGGGCGTCAGTGATCCCACGCGCGTCAAGAACATCATCCAGGCGACGGCGATGCTGGAGCTGAAGATTGTTCGAGGAGGCCCGTATCAGAGCCGTGAGGCGGCTCTATCGTCTTTTGGCGGAGTGTTGCCGCCGGGGACGGAACTGGTTCCTGGCAGCCCGGATTCCTCAAGCAGCTCTACAACGGGCGGGCAGGTCTGGTATCTTCTCAATCAGGTAGCTGCGGTTACCGGG
>JAJYJL010000023.1 GCA_021789565.1 Acidobacteriota bacterium | reverse complement strand
CCAAGGTTTCTGACAAGATCAAGTTCCTGCAAAACCTGATGGGTTTTGCGGACACCATCCTGATCGGCGGAGCCATGGCCTATACCTTTCTCAAGGCGCAGGGCGTGGAAGTGGGCCTCTCGAGAGTGGAGGCCGACAAGCTCGACCTGGCGAAGGAATTGCTGGAGCAGGCCCGGCAAAAGAAGGTGAACTTCCGGCTGCCGCAGGACCACATCGTGGCCGGGAAACTCGACGCCTCGGCTGAGGCGGAAACGGTTGAGTCCGTTGCCATTCCCGCGGACCGTATGGGCCTGGATATCGGTCCCAAAACTCGGGCGGCGTATGCGGCCGCCATCAAGCAGGCCAAAATGATTATCTGGAACGGCCCCATGGGCGTGTTTGAGATCGACCAGTTCGCGCAGGGCACCATGGAAGTGGCCCGCGCCGTTGCTGAATCCAGAGCTGTTTCAATTGTGGGCGGCGGCGACTCGGTGGCTGCGGTCCACAAGGCCGGCATCGAAGACAGGATCACGCACATCTCCACCGGCGGCGGCGCTTCACTTGAATTCCTGTCGGGTCTCAAGCTGCCCGGCGTCGAAGCCCTGCCGGAAAAGCAGTAGGCAGAGGACGGCAGTAGGCACGAGGCGGTAGGCAGTAGGGTCCGCACTGTGGGCGGTTGCCGCCGAATGTAATTTGAGCATTCACCCAATGGGTTCGTTCGAGATCGGCGTTGTTTCCGATCTTTGCGCGGAGGGACTGCACGCTGTGTGCATCGGGAGGCAGGCTTGACTGCCTACTGCTTACCGCTGACTGCCTACTTTCGAAAATGGGGACGGACTACATGCGACGACCTGTTATTGCTGGAAACTGGAAGATGTTCAAGACGCGCGGTGAAGCCGTGACGTTCATCGAGGGACTTAGGGCTAAGGTGGCGAGCGTCGGCCATTGCGACGTGGTTGTGGCCCCGCCATTCACCGCTTTGGCGGAGGCGGCCCAGGCTGCCCAAGGAAGCGGTATCGGCATCGCGGGCCAGGACGTCCACTGGGATGCTGAAGGCGCGCATACAGGCGACGTCTCGGCGGGCATGCTGGTGGATGCGGGCTGCTCCTACGTGATCATCGGCCACTCGGAGCGGCGGCATGATCACGGCGAAACTGATGAGCAGGTGAACCGCAAGCTGCAGGCGGCGCTCGCCGCCGGCCTGACGCCCATTGTCTGCGTGGGAGAAACGCTGGAGGAACGCGAGAATAATGAGACGCAGACGGTGCTCGAACGCCAGTTCCAGGGCGGCTTCGCCGGGTTGACCCCCTCTGGCTTTTCCCGTATCATTATGGCTTATGAGCCCGTCTGGGCAATCGGCACAGGCCGTACCGCTACCCCGGAGCAGGCAGAGGAAAGCCACGCATACTTGCGGCAACTTGTCCGCGGAACGTTTGGCGAAGAGCGGGCCCAGGGCGTCAGGATCCTTTACGGGGGAAGCGTCAAGCCCGAAAATATTAAAGGGCTGATGGCTCAGCCGGACCTCGACGGCGCCCTTGTCGGTGGCGCCAGTCTCAAGGTTGATTCCTTTGCCGCAATTATTGATTACCCGTCGGCCTGAGGAGACGCCGCACGGCGGACAGGTTTGAAAGGAATTTTCTTATGGTATTAGCAGTCACGGCTCTCCAGATTATTTCGTGCGTCCTGCTGGTGGTGATTATTCTGATCCAGGGTGGAGAGAACGTCGATATGGCGGCGGCCTTTGGCGGCTCAAGCCAGGCGGCTTTTGGTCCCCGAGGCGCGGTCACGACCCTCGCCAAGATCACCTGGGTACTGGGCTTCGTTTTCATGGCGACCTCGGTGACTCTTGCCATCTGGGCCACGAAAGCTACGTCAAACTCGGTGATGCAGAATGCACCGATCCAGACTCAGCCGGCCCCCGCAGCCCCGGCGGCGCCAGCCAAGAAGTGAGGGAGGAACCCGCTCTATACGACGCCATGCTTCGCAGCATGGGCCAGTCAAATATGCCCTCCATGCGGAAGTGGCGGAATTGGCAGACGCACCAGCTTGAGGGGCTGGCGGTTGCAAAACCGTGGGGGTTCGAGTCCCCCCTTCCGCACCAAGTTGTCTATTAGCTTTTTGCTTGCAATAACTTACCGACTCAGCTAGTGTAGTGAATTCAAAATAGCTTTACAACGGTTCACCTTGGTCAAGATGTCTTCAACGCGGGCGGTCCAGACGAAGGGTTTGGGTTGGCGATTGTTCTGGTCCAAGTATTCCTGGATGGCCATTTGGAGTTCGCCCACGCGGGTGAAGCTTCCTCGCCGCAGGCGCTTTTGCGTCAGTTCGCCGAACCACCGTTCGACCAGGTTGAGCCAGGAAGAACTGGTCGGCGTGGGATGAAGGTAGAAACGGCGATGTTTTCCCAGCCAAACTTTGACGCGAGGATGGGTGTGGGTGCCGTAATTGTCCAGGATCAGATGCAGCGCCCACTCGGGCGGCATTCCTCGATCCAGTTTGCGGAGGAAGTGGAGAAACTCCTGGTTCCGATGTCGCGCCATGCACTCGGCCATCCAGAACGTTGAGGGCAGCGAACAAAGTAGTGGTTCCGTTTCGTTTGTCGTCGTGCGTCAGCGTACCGCATCGCCCCTTCTTCATCGGCAAGCCCGGCTGAGTGCGGTCCAAGGCTTGAATCTGACTCTTCTCATCCACGCACAGCACCAGCGCTTTGTCAGGAGGATTCAAGTACAGGCCCACCACGTCGCTCAGCTTCTCGACAAAACGCGGGTCGCGCGAAAGCTTGAAGGTGCGCGTGCGATGGGGCTGCAACCCATGAGCGTCCCAGATGCGCTGCACCATGGTCTGGCTTACGCTCTGGGCGCGGGCCATGGTGCGGGTGCTCCAGTGAGTTGCCGCTGCGGGCTTCTGGTGCAGCGTGGCTTCCACGATCTGTTTCACCTTCTCGGGACTAATCCGAACCTTGCGCCCTCGTCCCGGAGCATCGACGCTGAGGGCGGCCGTTCCGCCCTTCTGAAAGCGTCGACGCCACAGCAGGACGGTGGCGCGACTGGTGCGCAACTCGCGCGCGATGCGGTGATTGGCCGTTCCCGCAGCGGCCTTCAGAACAATCTGCGCTCGCAAAACCAATCGCTGAGGTGTCTTGCGAGCCGCAATCCAAGTCTCCAAGGTCTGTCTCTGTTGGATCGAAATCGGCAGGGCTTCCGGTGGTTTCCACATAACCGGGAAGTATACCGGAATCCGGCCAATTGTACAGGTATTTGTAACTCATATCACTAGCTAAAACGCGCGTTTGCCCGCGGATGGCGATACGGAAGACAAGCTCAATTTCGATATCGCCGATCGGGGTCACTGGTGCACCTCCACGATGGCGAATTCGGTCGCTTGCGGTGCTCGCAGGTAGTGACTGTGATTGCAACCAGCGCAGTTCGCACCGCTCGTGATAGCCTCGGCCACAGCCTCGAACCGATGAGGAACGGACATTGCTTCACCGCCTCGCGAGTAAAACGCGGGCAAGACTAAACCGCGCTGGCCCTTGTGCTCTTTCACCAAGTTGAGCGCAAGGTAGCCGTCTTGCGCGCGGAACAAGACTCTGCTTTCAAGTGCCGGACGCTTTCCGTTGGCAACGAAAGCCGGGGCATGGTGCGTGATGAGGAGGTCGTATGTATGCCCGCGGCGGAACATCTCAACCCGAACAAAGCTCGGGGCTATTACGACCGCATGCACTCCATTCACGCCAATCGAGTCGAGCGGATGAAGCCATGAAAGCGGCTCTCCGTTCTCGCCGCAGAAGGTCACGTAATGGCCCATGCCTTCGACCGCCCCGCCATCCGTTGCGGCGGCTGTTTTGAGCCATGCTATGCGGGTTTGTGGCCACATCCTCTCCATCGGGGTAGGCGAGTTGCCAACTGGATCGGATTTCAGCAACGATGGAGGCGGCGGAAGGAAAAGTGTCTGAGGGGCCGGTCACAACAACCTCGGTTTCAGCTTTTGGGATTTTCCCGCGGCCGCTGAAAAGGCCATACTCAAGAACCTGCGTGGACCTGCTTGGAGCGTTACCTGCTGAGGTGGCCAAGTGTACATTAATCGGCAGGCTGGGAAGTCAAAATGGAAATTCCGACTAAGAACCGGGTCTGGTCCACTTTGCCGAGGTTGAGTTCTTTGGGATGGTTCCTGATGAACCTCAAGATGCCTTTCTCACGGATATAGTTTGGTCATCTCGATCAGGAGTTCTCTCCTGAGCTATATGTGCTCTTTTCTTCCCTCCGGCAACCACAGCGCGCAGGAGAAGCTCGGCGAGGAATTTTACAAGCGATGGGAGACAACCACATTCAAAGGCCCGTTCCTCGAAGCCATCATCGGGTCACCGCCGGTCAGGACCGGCAACGGTGACGGCTGGCTGAATGCCACAATCTGGTCAATCAGCGTGCGGCCCTCATCCCTGGTCAGCTCGGCCAGACCGCGCAAAGGCATCGCCTCGGCGCGGCAATGAGCACACGCCAGATCACAGGCTCGGGTGACCTCCCAGATAACAATAAACGGCCGCGAAGAAACGTCAAACTTCGGATGGCGCACGGCCGGAAAATGAGGCGATTCTGGAGATGGTGTCATGCGGTTCCAGATGAATCCATATGTCGCAGGCAGGAAACTTGTCAAACGTAATTATACTCGATGCGATGGAGATCGTGTGGATGTATCGGACTTGTGGCGAAGTCCTGTGGATCATTGCGGACAAACAGCCGCCGCACGATGAACATCCGGTTACTCAATCACGCCGTCGTTTTCCTCCCGCCGAGTCCCAGCTTGGCCAGCACCGGAGCCGGACATCCCTTCCACTCGGACTGGGGTTCGTTGCCGAGATAAGGTAAATCTTTAATTCCCGCCTGGCTGGTGAAAAAGCCGCTGACGACCAGGTCGCGAAGCGTGTTGAAAAAGGCAGCCGCGCCGGCGTCCTCCGGAGCGGCTTTTTCCGGATACGCAATCCGGTCAAGCATCTGTTTTTGCCGGGCAACCGGGCAGTCAGCAAAGTCATATTTGAACGACCGGTTGCACTGCATGTCGAGCCAGGTCAGCCCGCCGCGGATTTCGGCAAGAAGGTCTCCCCGCTTCAGGTCCAGCCAGTCGTCGATGAATTCCGGAACGCCAACCTGAGTTGCGCTGCCCGAGCGCTGGTCGGCTGGTATGATCAAATCCGAAAGAATGCGAATCGTTTTCCACTCGTGGGGATTCAACGCCTTGGGATGATCACTTGCAGGAGCATTCTGCGCCGGGGATTGCTGAGGCGTTGCTTTCGCCACTTCCGACGCGAACGGCGCAACCGATATGAGAGCGGCCGCCGGCATACTCGTCATAAGTTTGAGAATGTCACGCCGTTCGAAACGAACGCTTCTGCCTGTTGTCTTCTTGTCCATGTCTCCTCCTCAGGTGGCATGTGGTATGCCGGTAGCCACGGCACCGCATTTGTGCCGTGGGATGTTTTCTTTCAAATTCGCAAAAAACCACGGGACATAGATCGTCCCGTGGCTAGATCCTCAATACTCATGCTGCTTTTCCCATCTCCCACATCCGACCTGCCCCATGCTACATTCCACCTGCCTTCTACACATTCCCCTTCTTCACCTGCTGCGCGATAAATTCCGAGGTTCGCCACGCAAGAGCCATGATCGTCAGCGTGGGGTTCTTGTCCGCCAAGCTGACAAAAGGCGCGCCATCGGCAACAAAGAGATTCTTGCAATCCCATGCCTGGCAATGGGCGTTGAGGACCGATGTCTTCGGGTCGTCGCCCATGCGCGCGCCGCCCACCTCGTGAATGCCCTGTCCGCCTTCTGAAATCCCCCATTGTTGCTCAGGCCCGGCGGATTCAACGACCTCCCCACCGGCGGTCTTGATAATGTGCTGAAACGTGTCTTGCATATGGCGGGCCATAAGGGTTTCATCCTGGCCCCACTTGAAGTGAAACTTCAGAACCGGAATCCCCCACTGATCCACAACCTTGTTGTCGATTTCACAGTAGCTACCTTCATTGGGAATCATTTCCCCGCGACCGGCCAAGTAAATAAACGAACCGTACAACTTCCGGCAATTCTCCTTCAGTTTTTCGCCGTATCCACCGCCCACAAATTTCCCGGTCCCGCTCAAAACACCCGGCATGGGCATTCCCCGGCGCCCTCCGCCAAACTCAATGTGATAGCCGCGGGAGAAAGGCATTTCATTCTTCTTCTGCTTCTGAAGATTCCACCACGGCATGTAAAGATGCATTCCGCCAACGCCGTCCTCGTTATGGGGAGGCAGGTCCATCATTCTGGGTACAAAGCCGCTGACGTCAGACATGACGGTGTCCATCAGGTACTTGCCTACCATTCCGTTCGAGTTCGCCAAGCCGTCAGGGAATCGGCTGCTGCGCGAGTTCAAGAGCAACCGGGCTGTCTCGCAGGAGCTTGCGGCAAGGACAACCACCTTCCCGCGCACCTGAACTTCCTTTCGGGTTTTCTTGTCGATGTACGAAACGCCGGTGGCGCTTCCGTCCAGATCCGTTAACACCTCCCGGACCATGGCGTCGGTCCGGATCTCCAGGTTCCCTGTCATTCGAGCCGGCATGAGCAGCACGACAGGAGAGGAAAAATTGGAACCGAGCCGGCAACTACGGCCGCACTGTGAAACATAGTGGCACGCAGGACGCCCATGGAGTGGCCGTGTCAGAATAGCCAGGCGGGACGGTATGCAGGGAATATGGAGTTTCTGGCAGGCCTGTTGGACGAGCAGTTCATAACAGCGCGGGGCAGGCGGAGGCAGAAACTTTCCATTCGGCAGGTTTTCGATGTGCTCGATCGACCCAAACACCCCAATCAGTTCTTCGGTCTTGTCATAGTAGGGCGCCAGTTCATCGTAACTGATGGGCCAGTCAAAGCCCTTGCCGTCGCGGCTCTGCGGCTTAAAGTCATACGGACCGTTCCGGAGAGAGATCCGTCCCCAGGAGTTGGTGCGGCCTCCCAGCATGCGAGAGCGAAACCACATCCATTCGGTTCCGGGCGCGCTAAGATACGGCTCTCCAGGAACCTGCCAGCCTCCGACCGCAGCCGTGAAGTAGCCCATCCGAGTTTCGAAATCCCCGCCATGGTGAGGCGCATCGTATTCCCACTCGAGCCACTTGGAATCTCTGGCCGTGTCGTACCAGCCGCCGGCTTCCAGCATCAGGCACTTGGCTCCGGCCTTCGTCAGGTTGTAGGCGGCCATCCCGCCGCCGGCCCCTGAGCCGACAATGATGACGTCATAAGTATTGGAAGTGGACATCGAATCTGACATTGTTTTCTCCTAAATATCTACTTCCACCCTCCGAGGTAGTGCCGAGCTGTACGCCCGGCATGCCGCCCTGAAGGGCGGCGCTACTCATTGAAGGCGGACAAGAAAACCGTTTGTGCGGTTGTTTCCCTGGTCGTCAAAGGAGATAGTTCCGGAAACTCCCGCAAGATCCTGAGTGCTTGAGATCTGGTCACGCACACGGGCGCGGTTCGGCCCAGCCTCACGCAGAGCCCGCGCGACGAGTCGAACAGCATCGTAAGCCTCAGCGGCGACAGGGCTGGGAAAAGTCCCAGTCGCCAACTGATAGCGGCGCACGAAGCTTTCACGCGAAGGCGTTCCATCCCGCCTGGAGGCCACCGTGAAGATGCCCGCGCCTGAGGAATCTTTTTCGCCCGCGGTATCCTGCCGGCGAAACTTCAGTCCGGAACCTTCCTGAGCAGCCTCTTGTGAAAGGTAGATGGGGGTGTGGACACCATCTTGCCGAATTGCTTGTAGCAACTTTCTCGCATTTTCCGGCAGCGTCCAGAAAACAATGGCCTGAGGAGACTTTGCTTTAACGAGGGCCGGCAACGAACCGGCGTCAGGCTGGAGCGGATTGACAAGCAGAGAATCCGGAGGCGGAACCCCAAGACGGTGAGCGGCCTCCATGAATTCCTGGCCGCCAACACGTCCATCATGATCGCGCTCGGCGACCAGCAGCACATGCCGGTAACCGCGCACGCGATAAATGTTCCGGGCGATCATCTGCGCCTGCTGAGTGTCGCTGGGTCCCAGGCGAAAGATCCACGGCAGATTGATCTGTGTGGTGGTGGCGTCGGTCGAAAGGGTCAGGATGGGGACGCCGATTTTGTTGCCGATTTGCTCGCTCAAATGTGCCGTCACGCCATCGGCACAGGTCACGATGGCGATAACTTTTTCCCGCATGACGAGCTTAATGATTTCATCGCCGAGAAGTCCCCAAGGCGGGACGCTTTCATCGGCAATGGCGAGAGCAAGGTGGAGTCCTCCCGGCATAGGGCGTTTGGACGCATCCCGGAGCGCCATCTGAGCCGCTCGAACGATCGCCTCTCCGTCGGCCTTCTGCGGACCATGAACTGGTGCAAGAAGGCCGACACGAATCGTGGGCCCTGCAAGATCGTATGAAGCTTCTCTTCCCACCCCCGCATAGCTGACGCCTTTCGATCCAATTGAAGCGTAGGGGACCGGTGCAGCCTTCTTTTGCGCGCGAACCAGGGTAGCAGATCCCAGGACAGCAAGCCCGCTTGCCAATCCCAGGAGGTTCCTCAATATGCTGTGAAGCGGTTTTCTCATCTTGAGTTCAAGGGCTCCGGCGTGCAAATCGATGAAGCTGGCCCAACCGGCGCCTCATCGCATGAATGCCATCGACTTACCCTTCCAGTCCGTCCGGTGCTCAGGCCAGTAGACAAAGTGTCCGTCCTTGACCTGGGCAAAAGTGACGGGCGCAATGTTGTTCAGGGTGTAATCAAAAAACGCCGTGCCGCTCACACCCTGATATCGCTTCATTTCGTACCCGCGCAATGCGTCCATGATGCGGGCCCGGTTGAGCCCGGCCTTCTGAATCGCCGCAATCAGCATGTTCATGCCGTCATAAGCGTAAGAAGCGTAGGCGTCGGGCTCGGCGTGGAATTGCTCCGCGTATCGCTGCCGAAACTCCTGCCACTTCGGGTCGTGCCGGGCCGGGTCAATGGCGGAAATCGCCACCAGCCCATTCGCTGCCGCGCCGGCGATCTTCAACACCTCGGGATAAGCCACCCGGCTGCTGCCGAAAACAGGTTGATTCATGCCCATGGCGCGCATCTGTTTGAGAATCATCCCGGCCTGGGCCGCATCACCCCAGATGACCAGGCCGTCGATCCCAAGCCTCTTCAAAGATCGCAACTGCTCGGAAAAATCTTTCGCGTCAGGCGGGTACTTCACCACCACCAGGGGCTGATAACCCATGCGCCGGGCGTCGTTAAAAAACTCCTCGTCGCCTCTTCGGCCGTAACGGCCGTTGACGCGCAACACACCGACGTGTCTGAGATTAAGTTGTTTGAAGATGTAATCCGCCAGGGCGTAACCCTGCTGCCGGTCGTCAGGAAAATTGTGCAGCAGCCACGGGATGCGAGTTTCAGTCACCGTCGGGTCCGTCGTGCCAGTGTCCATGATCGGGAGCTCGATTTTCAGGGAAGCCCGCAAGGCAATGTGGGTCGAAGCCCCGTCGATTGAGCCGAGCATGGCCCACGCGTGCTGGCTGAAACGCATTCTCACGATGTCCATCGACGACGCACCCCACAGGGGCAGATCATCGTGAACCTCCAGAGAGAAAGGCTTTCCACGGTAGCCGCCATGCGCGTTCGCTTCCTCGATGGCCATCCGGGCGCCATGCAACATGGCAATTCCATATGGGGAATTGGGATTGTCCTTGCCGAGAGGACCCAGGAAACCGATGTTGATTGTCTGAAGGGTTTTCAAGCCGGGGGCAGGCACACTGCGTGCGGCGCCGTCATATTCCAGGGTATTCGGCTCAACGTACCATTCCATGTACGGCTTGCGAAATCGCCCATAGGGAACAGCCTGCTCCGGCATGTTTGCGTAAGGCATCCTGGCCGGCGGTTTCTCCTGGGCGCTCTGGGGCGGAGCAGCTTGTGACCAGGCAGGAGTTGCCAGCAGGCAAAGCAGAAACGCAGTAAAGATTCCAACTTTCATGGTCATAACCCTCCGCCTGTGTTCCGTGCGCGTAGCGCGACTGGCCCTGTGCCGGGCCGGGTTTCAAACACGCCCCGACCCTTATCAGGAATGAATTGCTGATCCATGACGCTACCGGTCTGACTCAAAGATGGCCATGGCCTCCATCTCAATCAGCAAATCCGGCCGGCACAAAATGGCCTGGATGCCCGTGGACGCCGGAAGCGGGTCCAAGCCCTGCTGCTTGAAAAACTCCGTGCGAATTTCATTGAAGGCGGCATAGTCGCGTTCGATGTCCCGAAGATAGCAGGTGGTCCGGACAATATCCTTCCAGGAGGCGCCCTCCGCCTCCAGCAGAGCCGTAATATTCTGGTAGGTTCGCCAGGTTTGGGCCCGGAAATCTCCTTCGTGAAGGCTCCGGCCATATTCATCGACGCTGGCCGTCCCTGAAATCAGAAGGGTCGTTACACCCTTGATGTCCAGGCGCAAGCCCCGTGAAAATGACGATGGACGCTCGTAATCGTAGGCTTCATTCAATACTTTCGGCGCGCTGATGGCCTTCCTGGAAACCGGCTTGTGCGTTTCCTTTGCCGTGACGACGGCATCAGTGTCTGTTTGTAGCTGACTCATTGTGTTGTTCCTCCTTGTCGGACTGTCGAATGCCGTGGCTCAGACCCCCGGCCGTGGCAACCCAGATGTCCTTTCCTTGAAATGCCATGTTAAGAATGTAGTTATGCGGAAGAGAGGTGGGCGTTTCGATCTTGCTCTTCTTGCCGTCCGGGCGGGTGATTATAATTTCCCCGTGCCCTGCCTTCTCAGCCTTTGCGGCAACGAGAACTTGCCAGTTCGCGGGGCGGTAAGTAACCCAGGTATTCGTCTTGTAATCGAGTTCGCTGAGGCCCTTCTGCGTGCAGGCCCACACTTCGTCGCCGCGCGACTGGACTCCGTTGATAAAGTTGGATGGCAGTCCGCTGTCCTTGGTCAGGTAGTTATGCCAGTTTCGCCCGTCATATCCGCTGAGGCCGAAATAGGTGCCCGCCCAGAACATCTTCGTTTCACTGTTATAGGCCACGCTGCTGACAATCATGTGGATGAGGCCCTGATTGCGGTACAGGACGATTTCCATCGATTCGTCGGGGTCGGTGTAGGGCCTCCAATAGTGCCTGGCGAGGTCATAGACGATCACGCCGCCGCCCCAGAGGCCCAGATAGGCCTTCTCCTTGCTGAAGGCGATGGCGTAGGCCCAGGGCTCGGCAAAGGGGGAGTTTTGCTCGTTAAAAATCGTCCAATCTCCAGTGTCCGTGTTCAGGCGACTGACCCCTGCGGCGGTTGCGGCCCAGACGTATTTCCCCTGGATCGCCACGCTGTAGACCAGATCGTTCGCCAACCCGCTCGTCAGGTTTGTGTAATTCTTGAACTGGCCCGCGGAGTACCGGCTGAGTCCGCCAAAGGTTGCAGCCCAGACCTCGCCGGTCTCGGAGTCCACTGCAACCGACATGACCGCGCGTCCTGCCAGACCGTCCGCAGGGGTGAAAATCTTTTTCACCCGCCCATTCTCAATCAGCACCAACCCGTTTGAGGTCCCCGCCCAGATCTGGTTGCCGGCTACCGTTACGCAAAATACTTCCCCTTCCGGAAATCCGTTGGCTTTTGTGTAATTGATCCACTTTGTGTAAAGCGGAGGGGTCTGGGCCACCACGCGGGTCGGGGCCAGGGCGAGTAACACAGCTCCCAATAAGAGGCACACACGCAATGAATTTCTCATCGTTCCTTCCAGGGATGGCTCGCTTGCTAAGCGATGCCAAGTCCCTGTTCTCCTTCATAAGGTCTTCAAAAACTCGATCAGGTCGTTCAACTGGTTCTTATTCATGTCGGAAGTAATTCCGTGTTGATCTTCAGGGTTGAACTTTGTCCAGATACTTTCCAGCGTTAGCGCCTCGCCGTTATGGAGATACGGAGCCCGCATGTATACGCCTTCGATCTGGGGCACATCGAATTCCTTAATCGTGTCGTAATTCGTTGACGTCCCGACATTCATCCGGACCCTGGAGGTGTAATGACTCAGCGGAGCGTGGCAATAATAACAGCGGTCATGATCGGGGATAATGTTCCCGCTGTTCGTTTTCGACCGGAAGAAAATCTCCCGGCCGCGTTCCTGCGCCTCCGTGAGACGGCCACCAGGGGCAAGGTGGGGGTTGGGCGGCAATTTGAGCGACTGAATATAGGACACCAGGTCCTTCACTTGCGCGGAGCTGAAGCCTTGCGACCGGAAAATATACATGGCAGTGCGCGGACCATCTTGCGTCGCAAGATCAGGATTCAAGCCATTCCACTTGAAAGGCGAAGTTTCGGCAATATCGAGCAGTGTCCGGTTTTCTACAACGTCGCGGCCCAATTTGGGGGTTTCCAGACTCCACGCCAATCCATCTTCAAACCCTTCATGCGGATGGCAACTGGCACACGCAAGCTGTGCCTGGTAGCAAAACCTTGCGTCAAAAAACAGTTGTTCACCACGACGCAGTGCCGTAATTTCTCTTGGGCCGCCCAGGTCAATCGTTGAGGCAACCTTCAACTGCCGCAGGTCCACAACGCTCACCGTGTCGTCCGTACGGTTTGAGATGTACGCGAAACGACTGTTGGGCGAGACCACAACCGCAGTAGGATTGCGGCCCGTGCGCAGTCTCTTGACCACAAATTGCCGGGCTGAATCCAGACGGTTGGCCAGAGCGCCCGGGTCGTTCGGTGGCACTTGTTTCAGCAGTTGATTGAGCTTTGCAATGTCGATAACGGAAACGATGTCGGCTCCCGACGCCGTTACCAGGGCCAATCGTCCATCAGGGGTGGAGGCAGCGCCAAACCCATCCGCATAGTAGTGATCGATATCATCGAGCAGGATTTCCGTCACCCGGGCCTTCGGCCCGCCCGGCTGCGGCTGGCGGATGATGGCCATGCCGTTGGTGATATACCAACCCTGCTGAATCTGAACCAATGGAACCAGGTTGTGAGGCTGCTGAAACGGGATCAACAGATATCCGCCCTCCCGCACCGGCATCTGGGCAATGTGCCGAAGCTGAATCGCTCCAGGCACTGAGATCCGGCTGGAAACGACCTGTCTTGCGGTGTCCACCACGGTCAGTTGGGAAACAGGAGGTTCATCGGGCGGCGCAATCTGCGCCAGGAGATTTGAAATGTAGATCCATTTCCCATTTCGGGAAAGGGCAACGTATTCAGGAAAGTGTCCGGCGTCGAGACGCTTGATTTCCTTCCCCGTCGAAAGGTCAATCACCGAGATGTTATCGCCCAGCGTATTTGCTGCGTAAAGGAACTTTCCCGCCCGGTCGGTTGCAATGCCGACCGGGCCCCAGCCGGTTTTCAGAGTTCGAAGGACCCGAAAAGAGTCGGCGTCAATCTCGCTGACCGTGTCGCTCCATTCGTTCGAGACGTATAGAGTCTTTCCATCCGGAGAAATCGCGATTCCCTTAGGCCTGCGGCCAACCTTGACCCGTGCGATCACCCGCCGTGTCTGAGCATCCACGGCAAGCACAGTGTTGCTGCCTTCGCAAACTACATAGAGCCGTTTGCCATCGGGTGAAAGCTTGAGGGCGATGGGGTTGAGATAGCGCGGGCCGGAGTCGACGGGGTCCGGAGCATACTGGGGTGACGCATCCGTCGGGGAACGCTGTATTCCCAGTCCGGCCAGAAGCGCCAGGACAACGATCGCAGCCCTCAAAAGGAACGTCCGCCTCCGATTTGCTCTGTCTTCCTTTTTCTTCGGCTCCATGTTCATTTGCCCTTGCTGGCCCCTGCGGCTTGCTGCGGTCCAGTTGGTTCCTTAACGGTCAGAATCTGGTCGGCCTTAACGTGTTCGAGTGTCTGGACAGTGCCGCTGGGCCATCGAATGATCAGCGGGTCCACCTCAGTATGCTGCCCCAGCCCGAAGTGGGGCCGTGGATCGCTTTGTGAAAGGTAGCCGGATTCCGAGATGGCCTGGACGTACTGGTGCAGGTCTCCAGCCACGGCTTCCAGGCTTGCACCGTAGCCATCGCGATTGCTCCGTGCTCCCACCAGCTTGACGGTCAACCAATGGTTGCGCTTTCCAGCGGGCGGTGTATTGTGCAGCAAAATTCCCTTGGCGCCCAAAGTTGTGATGAAGGCGTCAATGTATCCATCATTGTCATAGTCGCCGAAGCAGACGCCGCGGCTGACGTACCGCTGTTCAAAGAAGCTCCCGGCCTGGGTTGAAACGTCTGAAAAAGTCCTGTTGCCGTTGTTCCGCAAGAGAGTACTTTCCATGGGAATCAGCCAGGACAAACCGCCGTTGACGAGGAAGATGTCCTTCCAGCCGTCATTATCAAAATCGAACAACCCGTCACCCCAGGCAACGTATTGGCCGGAAACTTTGCCAATACCGGCATCATCCGTCATGTCCAGAAAATAGCCCCCGGGTTTGCCGGGATTGAGGAACAGGCGATGAAAACGGGCATCGGAAACAAACAGGTCCTGCCATCCGTCGTTGTCGTAGTCGCCGAAAATCGGACCCATGGAGGTGGTGGCTTCACCGTTCTGCCCGTAAGCGACATTGACGTCCACAGCAACATTCGTAAAGGTGCCGTTACGGTTGTTGTGATAGAGAAAGCTTGGCATGGTGTCGTTGGCAACATAAATATCCGGCCATCCGTCGTTGTCGTAATCCCCCACGGTCACGCCCATCGCGCGGCCGGGCTGGCTGGAAATCCCCGATTCGTGTGACACATCAGTGAAGGTCCCGTTACCGTTGTTATGGAACAGTCGGTTGAATTCGGGATCGTAATCGAGCGGGCCCGGGTAGTGGTCGCCGGGATAGTACTCCCGGTAGCCGTTAATAAATCTTAAATAGTTGCCCACAAAGAGATCAAGCCGCCCGTCGCGGTCGTAATCGAGGAAAGCCGCGCCGGTGCCAAAATAAGGGTTATTAACGCCTGCGTCCGCCGTCACATCCGTGAACGTGCCATTGCCGTTATTGTGATAGAGGATGGCAGAGTTGTAATTGGTCACGTAAATGTCCACGTGGCCATCGTTGTCAAAATCACCCACGGTCACGCCAATCCCCAACCCTTTGCCGCCCACGCCGGCCTGCGTGGTGACGTCGGTGAAAGTTCCATCACCGTTGTTGCGATAGAGGTGGTTGGTGGCGTCTGCACCGTCCGCGGCAGAATGGTTGGTAAGACCTTCGACATGGCGGCCGTTGACGACGTAGAGATCGAGAAGGCCGTCGTTGTTGTAATCGAGCCAGGCACAGCCCGAGCCGGTTCCTTCAAGAATTGAACTCAGTTCCTTCTCGCCAAACGAGTGCCGAAAGTCGATGCCGGATTTCCCGGTGACGTCCACGAATTGAGGCAGCCGTAGCCCCGTGTCAGGCTGCGGAGGAAGGCTTCGTCCCCAAAGTCCGCGGGCCGCCCAAAGCGGCCCCCCGGCGGCAGCCAGGGTTACGAATTGTCGTCGAGAAATCCTCATGGGCTCCTCAGTGTTGTGCTGAATGTGAATTCAAAGGTACACCCACGGGAATGGGCGCATCAGGACGCTTCAGCGCGAGCGGCCAGTGGTCTCCCGGTACGAGAGCTTTGCTTTCGTGACATCCCAGACACGGCACGTCTTCGCCCGTGCGCGCCCAGATCCAGCTCTTTTGGGCACGTATCACTGCCCCTCTTGTACTCACCAATTCAAATCGGATGGGATGGTCGGCTGGAACCTTAATATAGAAAGAGCCGTCGCTCTCGACCGGAGCCTCGCCCAGGATTTGCTCACTGTGATGGTCCGGCTGAAGGGCGATGACCCGAACCCGCGCGATATGCGCCGCCAGGCGGCCGTGAGGTGCGCCAGCAGAAAGGTAGGAATTCAGGCAAATAACGCGCCCATAATCCCGATCCGGATGGAGGATGCTCCAGTAAGACAAGGGAATCGGACGCGGCTCCAGGGGCGCGGCCTGCACGCTTGAGAGCTTCGGGCTGCTATAAATTGTTTCCCCAATGCTCCGGGTTGAAAGGTTGAAGACGTAAAGGCCGAATTTGCGCGTCGCGGCGGACGAACCGGAACCTTCTTTTGCCACCACCAACCGATTTCCATCAAGGACGCGGGCTGACCCATAGACGGAATTCGGCGGAGTGATCACCGAATTGTGTAAAGCACCAGGCCGAATCCAGGCAAGCTCTCCGCCCGTCTCCCTCCCCGCCAGGTCTTGTCTCTTTACAAACAACACCGTGCCGTCATCCAGTTCTTCCGCTCCGGTGCGTACAACGTTCGGCCGGTTATCCCAGCGAAACAGGCTGAGTCCTGAGCCGTCGGGCTGCAACGTGTAAAACACGCGGGATTCGTCATCCTTGCCGCCCGTAACGAGCGAAGCCTTTGCCGAGACAAGAATTCGCCCGCTGCGCAGGACCGTTTCAACCTGGAAGTCGCCCGGGCCGAAGGTAATCGGGTGGGCGTCAGCGCCGCTCTCCTGGGAAACATAGATGGCCGAGCTTGGCTGAGGTCCTTTCCCGGCGACCATCGTAAACACAATCTCGTTTCGCGGAAGATAAGCAGGTCGAAGGCAATCTCCTGCGCAGTGCGTAAGCTGGCGCTTGCCCGAACCATCCGCATTCATTTCCCAGATCTGCCACCGAGCACCGCGAGTCTTCTGGCCGGAAAAAAGCACCCTGGCAGCGTCAAAGGATATTTGCGGATCTGTAGCAGCAAAGAATTCCGGGGTCAAGTTGACGGCGGAATGGGACGGCGTTCCCGGCGAATAACGTACCAGATGGCTCCCCTGCGGAAACCGTTCCGTCAATTCGCCCGGCACGACAGCAGGCGCCTCGACAAAAATGATCGCAGGGAGCGGACCTGAGCCGACGGGAACGGGATATGCCAAAGGCGTTTTCAGCGCGCCAAACACAAACCCCAAGCCGAGGAATGGAATGATTACCCAGATGCTACGGAACAGTTTCATTAAGCCCAAATCCGTTTAAGTCCCACCGCAGCCATGTCCCATCCCGAACCGGCACGCCTGAATCCAGAATCCAAACAGTTTAAAACGACGGGCAGAAAGCCCCCATGACATGCTTTTCCCTTACGCCCAATAGCACCGGCGAAGGGGTAACATTATGCAAAAGGAAAGGAGCCGTCGATGACGTTGGGCAGGCCTGGACATGACGGATGTCAATCGGTAGACCTCTAATTGTTTTATGTGGGAAGACTAGTGGGTTTACTTGAGGGAGGCTTATGGCTGTTGGGATGGTTTCCGATTTTGCGAACAGCCCATGCTCACAAACAAGGCCCTTGCGACCCGGTATTGCCAGCCCGCAGGAATGCAGAAATAGCTGGCCTCAGCGCCTTGCGGTTTCCTCAAGCGCGTTCAGATCCGGGACAACCAGGCGGCGGCCTCGCTTTTCAATCAGACCTTTTCGTCGCAACACATTCCACGTCCGGCTGACAGTTTCAGGAGACAGTTCCAGGATTTCGGCGATTTCCTGGCTTGTGAGGGGCAGGATCAGCGAACAGGAGTTAGCGGAGATCCTCTCATCGGGCGAGACCAGCGACAGCAGGAAGGTAGCCACGCGCATTCGCGCATCCTTAAAGCTCATGGTGGTCATCTGCGTGCGGATCTCGGCAACCTCGCCTAGCAGGAAACGGATCATGTTGAGGGAAATATCAGGATTGGTGCGCAAAAAAGCAAAAAATTGGTCACGCGGCACCGAGCAGATTTCCGAGTCCTGAAGCACTACGGCGGTCAGCGGATAGGTCGCTTCGCTAAGAGCTTCCAGTCCGAAGAGATCACCGGGAAAAAGAATGCGCGTGATACGCTCCTTCCCGTTCTCAAGCGACTTTACCATCTTGACCAGTCCAACATTCAAAGCGAAAAGATGCTGCGCGGCTCCGCCTTCAAAAAATAAGATCTGGTTTCTGCGGTAGCGCGTGGGACAAAAAACACAGACGAAGCGCGAAACCTGTTCGCTCGAAAGGCTGCGGAAAAGCGCGGTCTCCAAAACGAGACACCCGCTGCATTCCGGTTTCAAACCACCCTCCTTATTTAAACCTCAGAAGCCGTCCGGGCTATTAAAGGACTATTCATTTTTGCCAGTGTGACGCGCGGCGCTCACAGCGCCCTAGGTTGGTGCGTCTTCGGCGCATGCAGGAGATGGTCATTTCATCAGAACGCGTATGATCGCGCGCTCGCTTTGCACGCACGCCCATCGTATGGCGCATACTGATTTTATCAGAGTTGCAGGTAGGCGTCGCCTGCTCTTGATCGTTTGTTCGTTTGAGAGACTTTTCCAGTTGCCCAAAGCAGACAGGAAGGTGTCCCGCTGGTCGTTGGAGGTGAGCGGCGGTTGAATTCATTTTACGCCACCTGCTTCTTCACGGAAGTTTGATTTTCATCCAGGGCCGCATTCAGCATCCAGAGGTCCCGGTAGCCCATCATCCTGCGAAAGTTTTGCTCGGTCATGAGCAGGGCGGCGGCGGCCCAGCGCAGCACCATCTTGCCATCCCGCCAGCGGCAGACCTTTCGCGTTCGCAGTCGCACTCCGCTGTGCGGGCTTTCGATCACGTTGGTCGAGACCAGGCATCGCGACAAGCTCGGCGACAGGCCCAGGCGGCTGACCGTGAACGCTTCGACCGCGCCTTGGATAAAGGCTTGCCGTCGGCGCAGCGGAACGCGAGAGGGTTACCTGCAGGTCGCGGACGCCCACGTTGAGTGACCGGCGTTGATTCACCCGTAGGCGCCATCCCATCATTCCGATGCCCTAAAACGGAATCTCAGAATCATACGCACTTTCTTGTTCTTGCCCTTTGTCGGGGCCCGGTTGAGCAGGCAATGCCTCTCGCGGTTCACCACTGTCATTTTTATTGCCATTGCTACTGAGCAGTCGCAGGTGCGTGACCACGACCTCGATCGCTTCACGGGGGTTACCTTTTCGGTCGTCGTATTTCCGTGATTGCAAACGGCCCTCGAGGAAGACTTGTTTGCCTTTCGTCACGTATTGGCCGGCAACCTCAGCAAGTTTGCCCCAGCAAACACAATTGAACCACTCGACGTGGTCTTTCCTTTCTCCGTCCCGGGTCTTGAACGACTCGTTCACGGCCAACGAGAAATTGGCCACCGGCTTTCCGGCCTGGGTGAATTTCAAAGTCGCATCACCGCCAGAACGCCCAATAAGGATGACTTTGTTGACTCCCAGCTCTGACATGGTT
The DNA here is from genome assembly GCA_021789565.1 of Acidobacteriota bacterium. The sequence goes on along the minus strand of JAJYJL010000023.1, from coordinate 175 downwards.
TTTGCTCTCCTTTTCTTGGAGGTATTCTGCCGAAAAACTTAACGCGCCAGGCGCAGTGCCGCTTCACCTGCCGAAAGACACAAACCATCGGTTTGCACAGCCGTTTCGGAATGTAAGTAGTGGGGCGATGGACCCCGCCTTGTGCAATGGCCTGGACCGGTGAGGTGGGGCCTGC
>JAJYJL010000935.1 GCA_021789565.1 Acidobacteriota bacterium | reverse complement strand
GATGGCAGGTTCAAAAGGAGGGATGACCATCCCTTCAATCCCTGCCGTATCCACGTGGGCCTCAAAAATGATCTTGTCATTTTTCTGCCGGCCGGGAACCCGGGCAATCACGTTGGGACGGTCCGGGAGCACTTCCTGCTTCCAAACCTCGATTCCCCGGCCCTCGAAAAAGTCCAGGATATAACGCTGTATGTCGACTTCCGGCCTGCCCTCGGGGTAAGCGGGATTGACACTGCTGATTCGAATCAAATCAGCCAAAGTTTGAACAACCGGTGAATTCGTCATCAGATAATATTGGGTGGCAAAGCCAACTTTTCAAGTGTGTCCCAGGCTTTTTGAATGTGCCGGTCCCCCTGCTGCATGGCGATCGTCAAATGTCCGGGAAGCAACGCGTCAACTTTCAGCTTCGCCAGTTTCGCGATGCTTTTGACATATTGTTGCACGTCGCAGTCCCACACGTTCGTCATCAGGAGCTTGCCGCCGTGGAAAACAGTGTCGCCGGGAAAGAGAATTGATTTCGCGCCGTCATTCATAATGATAGAGAGCATGCCGGAGCAATGGCCTGGAGTCTCAAGAACCCTCAGCTCCACATCGCCGACGCTAAAACGGTCTTCCTCTTTGAGAGTGTGCGCAACCGGGCAGGCGCGGAAAACGTAGTCGGGTGGATAATAGCCTCCCTGTTTAGCGATGCTAAGGCTCACGCGCACTTCGTCGCCCTTGCTGAGGTACTCTGCAGCTTCGCGCGACGCCACCACCTCAACGCCAAACCGGTCCATCCATTCGCGGGACGCTCCGGCATGATCGGAATGCGCATGTGTCAACAAGATGTATTTGAGCCTTTGCGGGTCGAGACCGTCAAACCGCATGTTTTGCAGGATGGGCTCGATGGTGATTCCCGCCCCGGCATCCACCAAGGCCAGCGCGCTGCCACCGTCAATCACATAGACGTGACAATCGTGCTCTTCGGACAGGCTGAAGCCCAGCGTGCCACCGCCCACCAGATAGACTCGTTCAGATAGTCGCATCCTTTAAACCTCCATCTCAAAATCGCGTCCGGCATTTGCAGAATCGACCAGGGCCAAAGCCACACGCACAGCGCTCCGGGCTTCTCGCGGCGTCACGATTTCGGGTTGCCGGCCGTCGCGAACACAATCACAGAAGTATTCGAGCTCATCGCGTAAAGCCCCTCGCGCGCTGTCGCGGACTCGCGGGTCGTAACTCGCATCAGGGATCTGAAAACCGTCATCGCGCCAGAGGCTGAAGCCTGCCGGGAAAAGGCTCAGATTGCCCACTCCGCGCTCTCCGATAAGCTGGAAGGCGTCGTCAAGCATCACACCCGCCTGGTCAGGCAACTGCCATTGAACTTCAGTAACACCCAGCGCTCCGCCGGCGAACTCCAGGATTCCCCAGAAAGTGCCGGGGTTGGGGTTGCCGGAATGGTTGCGAGTATAGCCGCGAACACGGCGAACATGGTCTCCCGTGTACCACAGCATCAAATCAATGTCATGAATCGCGTTGATGATTGCCGGATGGCTTCGGCCATACTTTCCCAGAAGTGATTTCGGCCGGTTGCGCCGGGCATACATCGTGATCACTTTGCCCAGCCGGCCCGAGTCCACCTCCTGCTTCAGAAGCGCGTACCGGGTTTCAAACCGCAAGATGTGTCCCACCATCAGAAGGCCGTTCAGAGTTTCCGCAGTCTGGATTATCGCATCGCAGTCTTCCAATGACGCGGCAAAGGGTTTCTCCACAAAGGTGGCCTTGCCCCGCTCAAGAGCTGCGATTGCCGGCAGCCGGTGCGTGCTCTCAGGAGTAACTACGTCGACGGCCTGCACGGCAGGGTCATCACAGAGTTCCTCGACGCTTGAACAGACGTGCGGAATTCCAAAATCCCGCGCCGCGCCTTCAGCCGTTTCACGGACAGCGTCAAAAACGGCTACCACCTCTGCGCCCTGAACGGCGCGATATGCCATCAGGTGGCTCCGGCCGAAAAGCCCGCAACCAACCAGACCTATGCGAATTTGCTCCATTGACATTGCCTCACCTTCATCAAGCCGCGCTGCAGTTGCGCTGCAACTCATCGACCGGTCTCAACAGAAATACCGGCCTTATACTCTGCTGAATCCTTTCATCACGGCGCCGGGTCAGGTCTGCCGGGCAAGCTCTGCCGAGATCTGATTCCGCACGTAATGGCAGTTTAAGACCTTTTCTACCAGATCGAGCGGACGGTAATAGTATTGGTTCGACGCTTCATAGCCAATTACGGAATCACACCGCGAGTTGTGATATTCCTGCACCGACAACCGCATTTCCTCCTCGGCGATTTGCACCATACGGTGTCCAAGTTCCCGCCGCGTCTCGCCGCCCGCCTGCATCCATTGATGCCGCAGGCGGTAGAAGCGGATCTGGTTTGCCACACTTTGAAAATGCAGATAGCAGGTTTCTGCGATGCCAAAGTCAATGCGCGCCCTTGCGATTTTCCGCTTTGGGACGTCCTCAAGCGCCGCTCGGAAGGTGTCCAAACCCTTCTTCCACATCGTCGACATTTTCTGGAATTGGTCTTCCGCAACCTTCACAGGATAACTGCCCACCCAATGTTTGTAATCGTCATAAGGAAAGAGCATCATGGCGGCCTTGTAACCCGTCGGCTTCAGGCGAAGAAGGTTTGCCGGGCCATGCTGGGTGGGAACATGATAAACCACGTCGCCACCTTCCATGGGATACTGCACAAAAGCTTCGCTGAAAGACTTCCAGGCAGCAAGGATTTGTGGGGCTGCCTTGCTGCCGTACCTGCGCAAAGCCACTTCACGCAAAACCTCGTTCCCTGAAGCCGGCAGCGGCGTGAAGGAATATCTTTTTGCTGCCTCAAAATTGGGTGATGGATACCCACCAACGGTCCACGAGGCCATTAGCCCGTTAATCTCCTGTTTGGCCAGGTTTTCGCAGTGCTGAACAATCAGGTCAGGCACCGGAATGTAAGGCACGGCGGATATTTCCCAAGTACAGCTCCACTGGACTTTGGCCAGCCGCTTGAGCCCGCGTTGCCGCGCATACCCCCAATTTCGCAGCGCGCGCGGACCGGGCCCCACAACCGAGATCGAGTACTCACCTACCTGTGCCGGATGCCCTCCGCGATCAATGCGCTTGGCCCACTCGCTGACACTCAGCAAAGCGACATCTTCAGGGAGTTGAGGAATGGCCTTTGCCGGATCAGCAGCGTTCCGGACCCAGTTGTTGCCCCAGCCCCAATCCCATGCAATCACATCCGCTGACGAGCTCTCGCGGCGCACGCCATCCCGAAACGTTCGAATCAGTCGGGCAATCACATTTGAGCCGTCGAGCTTTGAACATCGCGGGCAGAATTCCGGATGGCCATGGGAAAAACAGTTGGTCAGATTTTCCGAGGCTGTGATGCAGAAGATTCCACCCAGTCCCGGCGCGTGGGTGAAGACATGCGCCAGGCTGTCAGAAAGCCACTGGCGAACTTCCTGCGTGCTCGTGCACATGGTACAGAAGCGCGTATTGCCGGGGTCATGGGTTCCTCTGATTTCAGGATGACGCACAAAGAAGTCCGCCGGCATCGAACGCGGCTCGTTAAGGTAGAGATAAATCTTCACGCCATGACCGGCAGCCCGGTCGACAAGCTTGCGAAGGTTCTGAAGTCGAGTGTCCAAACCCGCACCGAACTCCGGAAAAATCTTTGATGGCGCGAGGTTCCGCAGCACCGCTTGCAGCCACACTCCGTTGATTCCGGAGCGGCCAAGTTTTTCCAATAGTCCGTCAGGAAAAGGATTGATGTTTTCGTCCATCAACGGATCGCCGTATAGGGAAAAGTACGAGTAAACATATCGCGGGTCGAGACGTTTGTTCCGGCGAATCGTCCCTTCGGCCAGG
>JAJYJL010000934.1 GCA_021789565.1 Acidobacteriota bacterium | reverse complement strand
TCACCGCGTGCACATACAACCAGCCGGCGTTCGCCAGCCACACAAGCCCTCAATGCTGCGAAGTCCACATCAACACCGATTATCAACTCACCATCGCGGCGCCGGGCGCCGTAGCGCCCGCAACCAACATCTAGCACCCTCGGCAGAGAAGACAAGGATGTCATAATCTTTTGCCGCTGAAACTGACAGATCTGTCGCCTCGCCACACTGGCTCGCAGACTTCCAGCATATTCTTCACGAAGGTATCCAGTGTAAAGTAGCGGTGAACACGATCGACTCCGAGAGTTCCCATTTTACGCCGCAACTCTTCATCTTGCGCCAGTCGTCCGATGGCATCGGCGAATGACGCAGGATCGAGAGGCGTCGTCAAAATCCCCGTTTCACCATCTTCAACTATTTCAGGAATCGCCCCGCTTCTGCTTCCCACCACCGGTACCCCGCAAGCCATCGCCTCAGCCAAAACCAACCCAAAGGCCTCTCCCACCGATGCCAGGACGAACATGTCGCTGGCCTGCAACAGTCTTTCTGGATTGGCAACGCTTCCCAGCCAGTGAATCCGTCCGCTGATTCCCAGCTTGCGGCTTAGCTCTTCCATCTCCCGCCGCATTTCCCCGCCACCGGCCATCAAAAATCGGACCTTGACCCCCCGTTTTGCCAATAGGGCACAGGCCTGAACTATCACTTCGGGATGCTTGAACGGCCGCATGTGGGCGATGCTGCTGGCGATGACTTCGTCCGGTTCGATTGCAAGCTGTTGCACCCAATCCTTCCGGGCGCCGGGGTCAGGAAAAAAGTGCCGCGTATCCACACCGTGGCGTACTACGAATACTTTCGCTCCAGGCACGCCAACATCGATCAATTGTTGTCTGATAAATCCCGAAATCGCCACGACTCTCAGAATGGGTTGCGTAATCACCCGTGCACGCAGTTGTATCAGCGTCTTTTTCCATCCTCTTGACCTGAGAACGCCGCTATTGCGTTCATGATAGACAATGTGGCGTACACCATGCATGCGCACAATCCACGGGACTAAATCAAAGTAGTTGAAAAAAGCGATGTGGACTGCGGTGACGGAGTGTTTCTTAAGGATTCTACCCAGTTCTCGAAAGTAATAGAGTGCTCCGTTCCGGTAGTTGATTGCCGCTACCTCGGCGCCAACGAAGCGGAACCTGCTTGCCAACTCTTCGGGTGGAGCTTCAGAAAAAATCAGGATCACACGCATGCCACGCGCAATGAGGGCTCGGGATAATTGAAAGTGAAGCTCCTCGGCACTACTCCATGTGCGAGGTGCAGAATCAAGAAGCATCGCAAGTGTTGGTTTGCTTGCCATCGTCAGCGATACCTACAGCTCCTTGCGCAAATCCAATTCGTACGCTATCTTCGAGACCCAGTCCGACCGCACCAACAGGGCTACCTAAAAATGTTTGGTCCCATTAGCGGGCTGCGCTGAGCTTGGGATGGCGCGTATTGGCCAAATTCTAGCGGCGGGGGCACTCAGTATGAGCACGACTCGCGTATAACATGAACCGTATCCCCTCCGGCTTGTGCCCCCAGCAGCCTGTGCTCGCTGAGCCTCGAAATCGGCGGCGAATCGCAAGACCGGCACGATGCTTCAAGAGGGCTTACACAAATAATTAGAGTGCTGCGCGTCCAGTAACGAAATGGAATATCCAAGACACGCCAGGTGATCGGTCACATCCTCGCGACTTACCGAAAAGCCCCGGAGCAGGGAGGGCAAAAGCTCAATTATGATCTTCGGGCGAAACCGCTTCAACGTAGAGTTCATTCCCCGAAGGACCTCCAACTCTGCACCCTCGACGTCGATCTTCACCAGGTCTACTCTGGAAAGATCGTGCTTCTCGACAATCAGGTCAACCGGTAAGCAAGATACCTCGACGAATTTACTTTGCCTCCCGTGGTAGTTACAAAGGGAGCTTGTTCCAGTATTATTTTGCTCAGCAAGATAAAGCTTACGGATTTCGGTTGCAGCGGAACAGGCGACCTGCTCGACAAGGACGTTGGTCAATCTACTCCGGGCAACGTTCTGACGGATCTGTTCAGTCATTACCGGATTTGGCTCGACAGCAACCACACTCCCCTGTTGTCCGACGCAACGTGATGCCAGCAGCGTGAAATAACCTGCGTTTGCCCCGATGTCGAGGAACACTTGTCCCTCTTTAAGACTCGCCAGGATATATTGCGTAGTCACAGGTTCCCACGGCCCTTCTGAAATCAGCGTCCCCTGGTGCATTTCCCTTATGTCGCATTTCATCCAAAGACCGGATTCAAACTCAAGCCATATTGGATGAAGCACCCCCATACGTATCGCGCGCCCTATTAACCGCTCCGGAATGTCCTTGCCATATTTGAGTGGCCAGAAACGTCTCCAAGCTCGGACAGCACCGACCTCAAGAGTCGAAACAAACGAGCCGGTCACCTGTTTTTCTCCTGAACGCATAGTAGGTCCCATCCCTGTCGAGCGGAACTCCCCCGCGGTAACCGGGCAGTTTGCAGTCGCAAACCACCCCAGGACTGCTCTGTTTGTAGCGCCGTGCCATGCTGCGGCTTGCTCCACAGCCGTCACTCACGGAATAGCACTCCGATGCCACCCCAGCCCTGTCTGTGATCCTCGATGATCTCGATGGAACGGCATCCGACCTTGATCTCGTTCCAAAACAGCGGTACTCCCCCGACGCTCTCTTGTGGCCCCTCGACGATGTCATGAAACGCTATCAGACCGCCCTTCCTGACCAACGGGTTGTACATCTCAAAGTCGGACCGTACGCCCTCGTAAGTGTGGTCGGCGTCGATGAAGAGGTAATCTAGCTCCTGGCCCGCCAGCACTTCTTTCACTTGATCCCGCATGTCGAGGCTGTGCGAATCACCTTGAAGAAGAAAGAGCCTCTGAGCCCTTGTCGGAAACTGCTCGAAAAGGAGTCGCAGCACAGGGCCATACCCGCTAAGTCTCCCCCTAGGCAAATCAACGCTAATAATCGTCGCTTCAGGACATGCGAGTCGGCACAGGAAGAAAAGCGTACCTCCGTGAGCCGTCCCTATCTCTAACGCGCGCTTTGGGCATAAGGCCTGGATGGCCGTGCCAAGAGTTGCAAGCTCACCTGGCACTTGCGCGGCACGGAATGGTCCATTGGCGCAGAGAAAATGCGCGAGTGCAGACACGCCGTCACGACGCACAGAGCGATAGCGAATCCACCAGAGGACCAGTGACCAGCCGAACTCGCTGATCTGGAACGCCCTTCGCAATAGTTTCTGATCGCGGTGCTTTGTCTCCATAGTGCGTCAGGTCGAGGCAGGGCTTTGACCACCAGTCACACGCACCGCCCCACACCCCAACACATCGAGTAACGCTGGGCTGCGAGCTGCAACCTGGTACTGGTGCAAACCCATCCAAAGTCTAGCGGCCTCATGCCGGACCATTTCGTGATACTCATCAATAAAGGTTAGACTCCATCTGACTACGGTAAAGCATATGCCGTGACCGGGCCGGTGGCCACCACATTGTTTGAATTATTAAGGTATTCCACCTGGTAAAATATCACGCGCTGGGGAATCCCGACAGCGAGATTTATGGTTCCATTGAGCGGCAAGTTATGATCCGAATAGTAGCAGGTCTGCTTGTACTGGGTGCAGTAGAAATTATTTACCGGACCGTCTTCTTGGTACCCGTATTTGACCCTGGCGTGCGTTGCGCCGTTGGAGGCTGCTCCAACGGCGATGGGGACACTCTCGTAGGTTGTTCTGTTAATGCCGTCGTCGGGCGGCTGAGGCGGAACCTTGACAAGGTACGTCTGAAAGTCGTTGTCACCGTTGGCCGGGGCTCCCATGGCATAAGGGTCGGCGATTGTACTTTCAAAATACGCGTAACTCTGGTCTGGCA
>JAJYJL010000933.1 GCA_021789565.1 Acidobacteriota bacterium | reverse complement strand
TTGAAGGCAGTGCGGCCTCGGCGGCAGCGCTCACATTGTTTACGGGGTCTGTGCGGGCCGCCGCTGCAGTTGCGGTTCCTGCAAGCAAGACAATCACGCTGGGCTGTATTGGTGTGGGTGCGCAGGGCACGCGCGTGATGATGGACTTCCTGAAGATACCGGATGTACAGGTGGTGGCCGTCTGCGACGTCAATCGCGAAAGCAGCGATTACTCAGAGTGGGGCAAAGACGAATTGGTCGGCAAAGAGCGCAAGCTGGTGGACGATCCGTCCTGGGGTTCGGACTGGAAGGGTCCGACGTGCGGCCGCGCTCCCGCAGCGCGCCTCGTGGACGCCTATTACCGCAATGTCCGCAAGCTGACGAACTATCGTGCCTGCGGAAGCTACAACGATTTTCGCGACCTGATCGCCAAAGAGCAAGACCTTGATGGTGTTGTCGTCTGCACGCCGGACCATTGGCACGCGTACATTGCGATTTACGCTTTGCGCCACGGGAAGCATGTCTTCAGCCAGAAACCCATGGCCCACTCGGTCCACGAGTGCGCCCTGATGGCAAAGGCGGCGCGCGAGACGGGCCTGGCCACGCAGGTCGCCGTCCTGAATGAAGCTTCAGATGCCACGCGCCACTTGACCGAGTGGATTGCCGCAGGGGTGATCGGCCAGGTGCGCGAAGTGCACAACTGGTCGCAGCGTCCGTACTGGCCGCAGGGGATAGATCGTCCGAAAGAAGTCGAGCCCGTGACCGACGGCCTCGACTGGGATCTTTGGCTTGGCCCGGCTCCGGAGCGGCCATTCAATCACGTTTATCTGCCCTTTGTGTGGCGCGGCTGGAACGACTTCGGCGAGGGCTCGATTGGCGACATGGGGAACTACAGTTTTGACACGCTTTTCCGCGTGCTTGAGTTGACCGCGCCCACCAGCGTCGACGGCAGTTCAACGCCGCTCTTCCCGGAGACCTTTCCACTCGGAGAGATGGTGCACTGGGAATTTCCGGCGCGAGGCGATCGCGCGCCGGTGACGATCCACTGGTACGACGCGCACTTGCGGCCGCCGCGTCCGCCCGAGCTCGAGCCCGGCGAACTGATGAGCGATCCCGGTGACGGAGAAGGCCTGCTGCTGGTGGGCGACAACGGGAAAATTCTGTGCAGCTTTGAAGGGCAACGCGCGCGACTGATCCCATCAAGCCGCATGAAGAGTTTTACGCCACCGCCTGACAATCTGCCCAAATCGCCGGGGGGTTACCGCGAGTGGCTCGACGCAATCCGGGGCGGCCCTGCACCGCGCGCCAACTATGAGTTCGAACAAAAAGTTGTGGAAGCGCTCCTGCTCGGCTGCATTGCGGTTCGCGCGGGGACAAAGCTGGAATGGGACTCCGTGAACAAGCGCATCACGGGCCTGGCGGAAGGCAAGCCTGCAGATCTGGAGGCAGCGAATGCCCAACTCAACCCGCCGGCCCGAGATCCCTGGAAGCTGGATTGATTATCAGGCGGCTTGCGCAAACTTGACAGAGTTTGAGCTGTTCACCATACTCACGCAGGTTATGCACGTAAGGAGGAATCGATGTCCACTGTTTCGAGAAGAGATTTTCTGAAGTTGGCGGCGACGAATGCCGCCGTAGCCGGAGTTCTTTCCGCGGGGGCGCTGGATCTTCACGCAAATCCCCTGGGCATGCCCATCGGTTGCCAGACGTGGCCCGTCCGGCAGATGCTTGCCAAGGACTTTCCGGGAACGATCAGGACGCTGGCTGCCGCCGGGTTTCAGTCGATCGAGTTATGCTCGCCGCTCGGCTACGCCGATTCCGGCTTTGCTGACGTCGGCAAATATTCGGGCGCGCAACTGCGCAAAATCCTGAGCGATGCCGGCGTCACCTGCATCAGCTCGCACTTCACTATTCAGGAACTTCGAAAAGAGCAGGACAAGAGCATCGCCTGGGCAAAAGAAGTTGGACTCAAGCAAATGATGGTCCCCAGCCTCGACGGACCAAAGAATCCCACCCTGGACGACGTCAAGCGGGCCGCCGATGAATACAATCGCATCGCTGAGCGCGCCCACAAGGCCGGCCTGCAGCAGGGCCTGCACAATGAGAATTTTGAACTGACTGAGGTCGATGGGCGGCGGACCTACGACCTGCTCTTCAAATACCTCGATCCGAAACTCGTCAAATTCCAGTTCCAGGTTTCGACCATCGAACAGGGCTACCACGCCGCACACTATTTCCGGAAATATCCCGGACGGTTCATTTCCATGCACGTGCAGGATTGGGATGCCAGGACGAAGAAGATTGTTCCGGTCGGGCAGGGCACGCTCAACTGGAAGGAAATTTTCGAGGCGGCCAAAGTCGGCGGCATCAAGAATTACTTTGTTGAAATGTCGCTGCCAATGATGAAAGCCAGCGTTCCTTACCTTCGCAAGCTGAACGTTTGATCGAGGCGGTCACGTCAGAAGGCGGCAATAGCCGCATACCGCCGTCGATCAGGTGCCTCTTCCGCCATGCCCGTGTTGTCCTTGTCCGCCCGGCTTCTTCAATTTCACGGGCGGTTTTGTCGTTCTTGCTTGCGCCTGGGGCTTTTTCGGCCTGGCTCTGCCCCGGCTGGCCGTACGCCAGGGCCGAAAGCAGCGCACCCGCCGTCAGGAGACGCGCGCTCCGGCGCAGCTTTGTTGCCCTCGAGCGCCATCCCGCTGCGGGTCAAAAGAGAACCCGCAGACGACAAGCGCGGCGGTTCGCGCTACGCGCTGCTGAAGATGGCCCGGAAGGCGTTGTGTCGTGATATTCTATTTCTGTGATATCCCGAGGCAAGATTCCCGCACGGGGATCTGGATTGATGCGGTGAAGGGTGCTCCGAGGGAGGGAGCGAGAGCGGTTGACATTCGTTTTTCATTTAGTTAAAATAAAGTTTAGTCTTATGAGCAAGGGAATCCACAGCGGCGCTTCGATGTGTTGTTGCACATCTGTGCCGGTGTGTCGTGGATAGCCCTCGATAGATTTTCAATTCAGGTCTTATCCAAACCCACCGTCGGAATCAAAACTGGCGGTGGGTTTTTGATTTTTGGGGTGATGCCGATATGAAAGCATCAAACAGTTTGTGGAAGGATGCGCTGGCCGAAAAGATGCCGGAGGCACTGGCGCGCGAAGTTGACATTTTCGAGGCCGAAATCAGCCTCAAGAGAATGGGCAAACTCGACGATCGCGTCTTTGCCGAGACGCGATTGCGCAGGGGCGTCTACGGGCAGCGTTACGACAACGGCGAGCGGCATGACGGCAAGAAGGTTCAGCAGATGGCCTACCCGCGGCGCGGACTGACCAAGGGTCCGAACACGCTGTTTGATGCCCCGGGGATGCAGCGCATCAAAATTCCCGGCGGTGGTCTCAACGCCGCGCAGCTCGAAACTCTGGCGGACCTGGCCGAAGAATACTCCGACGGAATCGCGCACGTTACTACCAGGCAGGACATTCAGCTCCATTACATTCACATTGAAGACACGCCAGCCTTGATGCGGCGCCTTGCGGCGGTTGACATCACCACGCGCGAAGCCTGCGGTAATTCGGTCCGCAACGTGACCACCTGCCCTTACGCGGGAGTCTGCCAGGATGAGGCGTTTGACGTCACTCCTTATTCGAAGGCGCTGGCCCGATTTCTGCTGGGCCACCCCGACGTTCAGAACTTTGGGCGGAAGTTCAAACCTGCTTTCAGCGGCTGCAGCCAGCATGCCTGCGCGCTTACCAACATGCATGATCTCGGACTTGTTGGCGTGACGCGGACGGAGAATGGGGAAGAGCAGTGAGGTTTTGCCATGTACGTGGGCGGCGGGCTTGGGGCAGTTCCTTACCAGGCAAAGTTGTTTGACGCGTTCGTTCCGCCTGAAGAACTGTTGCCGTTGGCCCAGGCGATTGCGCGTGTCTACGCGA
>JAJYJL010000932.1 GCA_021789565.1 Acidobacteriota bacterium | reverse complement strand
TACGGGACTGCATGTTCCCCAGCGGCACAACCTTATTTGAATCTTTGCTAGAACCTCTCACCAGCCGAGGAAGGAATGCGCTCTCCTCAGCTGGTGATTCAAAGGTTTCTACCGTGAAACGCCGCTTTTGTAACTACTAGCTGCTGACTGTCAGGTTCGTAGCGGCGTTCGTGAACACGCTGTTGATAGCAGTTGCCAAGGTATTCATCCCGGCGATAGCCGCCAACGCGATCAGAACGAGCAGCAGTGCGTATTCCGTGAGGTCCTGGCCTTCTTCTTCATGCCACAACCTCTTGAGTAGCTCCGTCATCTGGTAATTCCTCCCATGAGTGATGTTTGTTGGACGCTGCCTTCTTTGCGGCCAACTTAATCACTACTAGCTGCTGACTGTCAGGTTCGTAGCGGCGTTCGAGAACACCTTGTTGATAGCAGTTGCCAAGGTGTTCATCCCGGCAATAGCTGCCAATGCGATCAGAACGAGCAGCAGCGCGTATTCCGTGAGGTCCTGGCCTTCTTCTTCATGCCACAGTCTCTTGAGTAGCTCCGTCATCTGGTAAATCCTCCCGTGAGTTAAGTTGGTTGAATCGTACTTGCTTGTCCAACCGCTTTCCTTAGTAGCACACGAGGTTCCAAAGTGGTGCCGGGTACCAGGCTATATAAAATAATTATAAGATCTTAAGAATCAATGCGTTGGGCTAGAAAATATTTTGAGCTCTCCAGACCCTCCCATTCGACGTTTTCAGAAGTTACCTTTTGTAGACGAAGTGTAACCCATAGATTCGCTTTCTGGTGACGCCTTATCAGTCTATCAGGAACCTGCCTTTGCGATGGTCCGGGCACCAGCATCCTGGTTCGTCGCTCGAATGTGCTATAGATGAAACCGGCGCGCGCAGGCCAGAAGGCAATTTGAAGCGCTGCAAAGTCCATGATCCAGAGTTAAACTAATGAAAAATAAGTGTTAAGTTTGATTTTTAGCGGTTTATCTCCGCCTGCCCTCGCCTACCACGCCTTGAAAAAACTGTCAGGGTCTAGGGGGTGGTGGCTGCTGCAGCACTCTTGGTGTTTGAAGTGAGCTCGCCAATGGAAGTTTCGGTCCCATGGTAGAAGAGGACACTCAGGTTGTCGTGGTAGATGGGCTTCCACCCGGGGGTGGCGGTTAACAGGGTAGCAAGTGAGCTTTCCAACGGAACGAGGCAAGAATTGACGCCGTATTTATTCAGGAGGAAGGGGGTGTCGGGTGTCGCATGGATTATGGACAGATAGTCCTGGAGAACGCCACTATATTCGTAGATATCGTACCGTCCATCGATAAATACCTTATGAGAGGGGCCGAGGGCGTAGAGCATGTAGGGACCCCAATTGGCGTCATTGAACACCCGGGTCAGCTTAGGGTGCCCCTTCAGGAAGAGCACGGCCTGGGTTGGCACATGATATTCAAGCTGAGCGCGTAATTTTGTGTTTGAGGGTAGAGACGTTCCGATCCCAATGGCAGCCAACGTTATGAGCGCAAAGTTTAAGAGCGGATGATCTTTGACCCTGTCATATCCTGGTATCCAAATGGCCAACATTTTTGCCATATGAGGCGCAAAGGCGGGGACAAAGAGGATGACGAACCGGGCGTGCATGAAAGTTTCAACTGTAGCGAAAGCCAGGAGAAGCATGTCGTCAAGACGGAATTTCAGGTCGGTGGTCGCCAGACCGATTCCAAAAAGGACCAGCAGCACCAGAAAGAGCTTCCCGTAAATTTGAGAGAGTTCGAGCGGCTGCCACTCCTGAATGGCCTGCATGATCTGGTGCTGGGAAGAAAACATCTCGAGGGGATAGCCCGCGAGCTGAGTCCCGTAAGGAGTCAGGATCGAAGCCAGAAGGCAGAGAAGGAAAGCCAGTTCCAGCCGCCGGCGTTGTCCGGGCGTCCAGCTTTCCGCAAAGATCCTTCCCAAGTGAAACTCCCGCAGGCCGCAGGCCCAGTAAACTCCCAAAATGAAAAATCCCAGAACAAAAGTCCCGTGGCTGTTGACCCAGAGCCAGAAAATCACGGGAAGCAACCATAAAGCCTTTGTGTGGCCTTGCCGGAACTTTTCGAGGCAGATCAGCGTTGCAATCAGCAGCGCGTAGCCAAGCACCTGCGGACGGCTGGTGAACTGTAAAGAGGCGAGAGGAAGCAGACCGGCGCAGGCAACGAACGCAGCCTTGGAATTTCCGCTCTGGAACGACACGTAATAATAGACCAGGCACATTACAATTCCGGCAAAGACCGTGACGAAGAGCATGAGCCCCTGTAGCCCGCCAAGTTGCCAGAACAGGTGCAGAAGCATATCTCCCAGCCATTCGTAATCGATCCAGGGAGAACCGAGGGCCGTGAAGGAATAGATGTCGCGGGTGGGGAACGTATGAGTTTTCAGGATGCGCGCGGCCACGGCCAGATGCCACCAGGTATCGTTCTCCAGAAAAAACATCGAAGACCCGGGAGAGGAGGTGTACAGATTTCCAAGCTTTGCAACATAGACCCCCGCCACGAGCAAGGTTCCCAGGAAGACGGGGAAGGAAAAAATCCTGCGAAAAATTCCATCTGGTGCATTCTTGCTCCGGACCTGGACCGCGCCTTCCGGAGAATGGCCCTCCTGCTTTTCGATAATTGGTGTCTCGTTAGTTTCTTTCATCCTGCTATTGCCTGGCTGTAGAGATTTTTATCACAGCCAGCTGCTCAGAATTGAAGCGCCACAGGAAAGGACGGCTTTTTCATCGGATCTTGCTTGATCTTCATGATCCCGCGCCGGATGCTAATGCCGCTTCCCCCGCAGCGGCGGACTATTCCGCGGGACATAGATGTATAACCAGGGCTCGTTCCAGTGTCTTTCTGGAGTAGGCGCCACAAGCCGCATGCGAAGTTCATATTTTGATCGAATGGCCTCCCGCATGGAACCGGTAAGACAGCAAGCCAGGCGGTTCGCATCGCGTTCGGTGCTGAGATCGATGTCGAGGACAATAACCGAAAAATGCTGACTGCGGATTGCGTTAACCAGCCCGCGATCCGACAACTTGCCCTGTCGGGCTAAATGTGAAATTGTATAGAGACTCGAAAACGGAACATCCAGTCCGGCCTGCATCAAGTCTGCAGGATATACACCCAGCGCTTCACTGTGAGCGGGGAAATTCCTTTGCAGGAATTCCTGGACGGCCTGGTTGCTGGCAACATCGGAAGGCTGAGGAACCGGCCTTCTGAAGGCCTGCGCGCACAAGATTGCAACCAAGAAGAGAAATATTGCCGCCCCGTTGCGTGCTCCACTCGCAAAGTTCTTTGCCAGCAAGGCCGGCATCAGGGCACTGATCAGAAGGACACTCTCGAAGAAATAGCGAACGCCACTTCCTTCTTTGCCGATTGTCGCAAGTCCCAGCAGAATGGCGCACCCGAGATAACACGCGAGCAGTTTGTCTGGGCACTTGCGGAGATACTCGGCACTCAGAAGAAGCGGAACACCCAGCATCAATAAGAAGATCAATAGCCCCAGCACGAATCGATTCCATGATAGAAGCTGAGCCTGGTAAAACAGGAAATGACGCCAGAACTCCTGCCCTGGGAAAACGATCCATTGGAAAAACGCCAGCAGCCCGAGGCCAGCCAGCGCCAGGGCCCCGGTAAATTGCGCGGCGAGGCTGTAGCGCTTTTCGAGGACCAGAAACAACATCACGGCGAGAGGACCCGCAATGTATTGGGGCTTGTAATAAAAGCCCAAACACATCACTGGGGCCGCAAACAGGATTGCCCTGCTGTTGCGGAAACGATACGCCACTAGAAAAGCTGAAAAAAACAGAAGCAGTGCAATGCTGTCCGACAGCGCTGAAATGCCGGTATCGGTGGCCAACCTGTAGGACAGAAAAACCAGTGGGGCCAGGAAAGCTGCTGTGTAACTC
>JAJYJL010000931.1 GCA_021789565.1 Acidobacteriota bacterium | reverse complement strand
AAAATCCTTCGCTTCTTCCTGATCGCTACCTGTCGCGCCAACTCGATCAGTTCGCCCCATTGGCTCGCAAAGCTAAATGGGCGGATGTACGCTTCTACGATGTCGCCACTACTTCCAAGGTAGGTAAGTTCAGTTCCAGATTCATTCTGCGTGTGCAGGATGGCTTCAACTCCCATAATACGAAGGGCCTCTTTCCACATGTTCCGCAGATGGGTATGGGGATTAAGCGATTTTGAAACTTCTGGAAACAACTCGTCAAAGGTCATGTTGTGTTATCCTCTCTCACACTCGGTTTGATGTCCGGATTGCGGACGCCTGTCCCTTACAAAATCCGCCAACGTCACCTCGCCGGAAGTTTCGCCGGGGCACTCTCCCTGCAGTCGCCGGTCAGGCCTTGGAATTCTGGTACGCCGGTC
Organism: Acidobacteriota bacterium; assembly: GCA_021789565.1. The sequence goes on along the minus strand of JAJYJL010000931.1, from coordinate 3,504 downwards.
ATAGGGCATATTGACGCTTGATTTGCCGAGTAGTGGCTGCGCGAGCCTGCGGTGTGTCGATGCCAGCGGAATGTCAGGACTAGTTCGCAAGATTCCTCCGTCTGGCCTCTAGCTCTTCCTGCTCGGCTCCCTTCCCAATCTCCTCCCGCAGTTCTGCGGTATAACACTCAAATCCCGGCAACTCGGATGCGGTCACAGCCGTGACGACACCCCGCAGGAAGTCCGATAGTGAAGTCGTAAGCCCGTCAATTGTGACCTTGGCATCATGTGCTACCCGTGAGGGAACCCCTGAGACCATCAAGTGGTTAAGACTTTCAATGTGATCTCGTACGGCCTCCTTGTCGGCAGCGTGTACTAGCCAGATCGCCACGCCATTTCGGGTGCACTTCACGGCACCGGCTAAGTCCTCACGGCCGCGGTTGATGCCGCCGCCGGTAGCCGGAACAAGTAGACATACCCATCGCGGCCCGGGTTTTGTTAGCGTCAAAATCTTCTCAATCTTTTCGAGCGTGGCTTTTTTCATTTCTGTTCCTCCACCACGTACATCCGGATTTCCCGAGAAAACCGACATGGTTTTGAAAATATTTTGTAACCCCCTTTCTACCAATTCCTTACCTCCGCAACCTGATCGTCAAAATCCGGGAGCCGGCTTGGTTTTGCCGCCTCCTGTGCGTTTAAAGGTCGCCGGAGTTCAGAATGGATTTCTCGAACTAACGCATCGTCGCTGTGTATCGTCATGACGTCGTTAAGAGTTTTGACCTTCCGCTCCACCGTTCGTAGGTCCGCGTCTGGGTATTTCTCTTGAAGCAGGGTCGCGACCGTTTTGCTTCGCCCTGGTTCATCCTCAGGTTTTTCCAGGAGGCTCTTGTTGATCAAAAGGAATTCCAGATCGCTAGCGGCATCCTTCCCAAGAACGCGCCTCAGGACGTCCTGGTTCTGCGATAGGTAAGATTCCCAGTCGCCCCCGCTCAGGGCCCGCTTGGGAGGCCGTACAGCATCGTCGTAAGGAATGAAGACTGGACGCTTTTTTTGTGCGAGGTTGCAGGCGTCACATGCGGCCTCATGGGCCCAATAACAAAAAGTCCGTCTTAGCGCTGCGCGCTGGAGTTGCTCGGGGGTAAAGGAGACATAGGGTTCTATTTTGTTGTTCAGCCAATCAGTGACAAAGAGCTCGTTACCTTCGTGGGATGGGATGCCATCAACGCCCGGCAGCTGAATCCAGACATGCTCCCGATAAAGAGTGCCCAGAATTATCTTCTTGGCCGAAGCGAAATATTCCGGCTTTCCCGTTGAGAGGTAGTTGATAACGGCCAAACTGAAGGCGTCCAGAGTCGGGTAAGCCACACCGCTCGTGCTAGACGGGTGCCGCAGCCAAGTGCCCCGCCGTTTCCTTGCCGCACGCGTTTGCCGTTTGTGGGTCTTGGGCTTAGAGGTGCAGTCACGGCAGGTGATTTTTATCTGCGGGCTAAGTTTCGAGTTCGCGGATATTTGAACTGCTTTACCGCACAAGCGGCACGGCAAAGTAAGTGGGTTTTCAAGGGTCGTTTCATGCCTGTTCTTCACTCCTCTTATTTGGAAAATGAGCGGGCGCTGGTTCGTCCGTTTACAGACGATCTTCTTGATGAAGGGGGAGGCTCTTGTACAGCGCACCTCCTCCCTCTCCCGCGGTGCCAGCGGTCGTGATCCACTGCAAACTTGACGAATTTTGGGTGGTCAAAGCGGGGACTACTGGGGACTATTTGAGGGGCTCAAACAACTGACCAAGTGGCGCCGAATCAATGAAGTATCCGTGCTTGACACGGTAGAGGTCAACGGTTCGAGTCCGTTCGGGCCTACCATGCTTTTCAACAACTTAACGAACTTTTGTGAGCTTGCCATCCCGCACAATTCCCGCAAATGCGTCAGTTTAATGCCAGGGAATGCCCCTCGCCGAGCAGGCGTTCCTGTAATCGGACCACCGCCTGCTTGCGTCTTTCAAGGCTTACTATCGTGTATTCGCTGGTCATAGTCGGCCTCGAGTGCCCAGCTTGGGCTTGGGCCTCAAACGGCGTAGCGCCCTCTTCCTGAATCCTTGTGAGATTCTGGCGACGAAAAGAGTGCCATCCAAAGCCGACGAAGTAGAATCCAAGACGCTTGGCCGCTGGGCGAATGAAATCTTTGAGAATGGTCCGGTCATCAAGAGCGTTGCCGTCCTTCTCAAAAACATACCCGTCACCAATAGCGTCGGCTGATTTGTACCGGCGGTAAGCTTCCACTAAGCATCCTAGAGGAAGCTCTCGTCGAGCTCGTTCGGTTTTAGGTTCGTCCGTATCACCCCGATAGTAGCGTTCTGCAACCACGACCACACCTCGCTCAAGGTCAACGCTACGCCACCGGAGTCCAAGGACTTCCGAGATCCGCATTCCTGTGGAGACTGCGGTCCAAACCATCAGTTGAATGTGACTTGGTAGCGCCGCCAGCAACAGCCGGAATTGGTCGTCGGACAGAATTCGTCTCTCGCGCTTCCACTGTTTGCGTCCCAAAACTGTCCTTCTCGTCGGATTCCGACCGTCCCAGTAGCCCCAGTCTTCTGCCTTTGTGAAAATACTTGAAAGGATATTCTTCAGGTCATTCCGCGTCCACCAAGCAAGACCAGCTTCCCTTTTGGCGTTAAGAAATGCTTGAACTGTTTCTGTGTCTACGTCGCAGAGTTTCTTGGCACCCAGGGCAGGCACGATATGGCGCGACAAGAGTGTCAGGTTCTTTGCCCTCGCCCCTGCCGAAAGTGTTGGAATGTGTTCCTGCTTGTAGATTTCCACGAGATCTCCGAACGGAATGTGGCTTTGAATCGTGTAAACCTGGCGGTTAACGCCCCGCATAATCTCGTCGCGAAGGCGCAATGCTTCCCGCTTGCTCATCTCGTCACAATGGCCCAATGTGTGCCATTTTTCCCTCCTTGCTATTTGGTTTTTGCCGACCAGTACTTTAACTCTGTACCGGACGTACCAGTAGGGTCTCGGACCCTCCTGCCTTTGCACACTCGGCATTTGAAATTCCCGTCTCGCCATTCGTCCTCCATTGAATGGCGCGGCGAGAGTTGGCTCGGCAACGACCATATCACAATCTCGCGGGACTCCTGCAACCGATTTCTTGATCCAGAGATCCATCAACGTTCTAGCCGGCACGAGGGTCGATAGCTTTGTTGAATTGGCAGCAATGGCGCCAGCGAATCCTCTGTGACTTCCGCAACGTTAATCCTCTGGCGGAAGTCAGAACCTGTCAAATTTCCGTGATCAAAATGGGCTGCTCGGCACTTTCCAGCCAAGCCCTGCATTGTCAATAGGTTAGTGGCTTGAGGACATCGCGATTCGGAATTGGGAAATCGCACCAGTTCTTACTTGGTGGGCAAAGAGGGCAGAGAATCTGGGGTATGATATACTCAGGACCATCGTCAGATACAGTGACTACGGTGCTGCGACGAAACGACGGAGATTCATCGCTATTGGCGTCATGAACGGAGACAAA
>JAJYJL010000930.1 GCA_021789565.1 Acidobacteriota bacterium | reverse complement strand
GATCCCTTCGTTCTTCATGTTGCTGCACCTCCCGTTTCTGCATTTCAAATTCGAATCGTCTGACTGCCCGGTCATGGATCCGTGCTTTAAGATTCAGGCCGGCCCTTCTACGTCCGGATCGTTTTGGCCTGCTCGTCCCACACAGCCTCGGCCTTGTTGAAATAGGAATGATTGGCCATGTGGCAAGCAGTCGCCGTCCAGTTGCCGAACACCGGATCTTCGTTGGTGGCCGACCGTGTTCTGACCGCCGTGAGGAAGTTTTCCATATGAGCCAGGTCCTCATCATAATCATCAGGCACGCGGAAGGTCTGTGCTTGCTCAATGGCGGCCAGTGAACTCACCGGAGGCTTGGGGTGCTCCTGATTCCACTTTGCCCAGTATTCCTCGCGCAATTTCCTGGGCCAGCCCTGCACCGAATATCGCTCCGGCTGCGGCCGCGTGTCCTCCGGAATAAAGGTCACCGACTGCTCGCTGTTAAACTCCAGCGTTCCCTTGGTTCCGTAGACCCGCGTGCCGCCGCCCTGGGAATCGTTATTCAGGTTGCAATGCACATGAACCGTCATGCCCGGAAAAGAGTAAAGGGTGGAAATCATGTCCGGTTCGTCCCGGCCATCTTTGTAATGATAGATCCCGCCGCTCGCCACAGCCCTTTCAGGAGGAGCTTGGAGTCCCAGCACGGTGTAGATTCCGGTAAGGACGTGGACGTAGAGGTCGCCCGGCAGGCCTTCGCCGTAATCCGAGTAAGCTCGCCACCGGAAGAAGCGAGTGGCGTCGAAAGGTCTCTTGGGGGCGTCACCCAGGAAGCGTTCCCAGTCGATGGTCTTTTCGTTTGCGTCGGGCGGAATCGGATAGACCCAGGCTCCGCTGGGATCATTGCGGTCAATCCAGCCATCGACGGCGGTTATCTCGCCCAGCGCTCCGCTTTCAACAATCTCTCGCGCTTTGTGGAACACCACGTTGCTGCGGCGCTGGCTGCCAATCTGTACCCTGCGGTTGTACTTACGCATGGCGTTGATAATCTGGAAGCCTTCCTCAACTTTGTGCGTCATGGGCTTTTCGCAATAGACGTCCTTGCCGGCGGCGCAGGCGTCTTCCACGATCTTGGCGTGCCAGTGGTCCATTGTGGCAACAATGACAAAATCGATATCCTTGCGGTCAAGAATTCTGCGGTAGTCTTTTGTAGTGTCCAGCTTCTTGCCGGCATGTTCCTGGGCGGCGATCAGCCGTCCGTCGTACAGGTCGGAAACCGCCACCATCTCAACTCCAGGGGCGCGCAGCGCGGTTGACAGATCATCGCAACCTCGCACTCCTGTGCCAATCGAAGCAAATCGAAGCCTGTCTGAGGGTGGCACGGGCCGGGGCGATGCCATCGCCCGCGCCGGTTCCAACATGGTTACTTTGGCCGCGGAACCGATGGCCGCAGCGCCAGCTCCCACTCGCATGAAGTCGCGACGTGTCATTGTATCTCTTGCCATAAGAGCCTGGGCCTCCTAGCGAAAATCAACAAATACAATCGAAACATTTCGGGTAACGGGCAAGTCTGACAGAAACCGGCGCGAAGTAAAAGGCTTTTGTTCACTAGCCCGGATGGGCAGTTCATCGGTCCTTAAATCTTGCGCCGGCGCTCACGCGCGACCCTGCATTCTGTTCACTTGCTTAATGCAGCGAGCTCCTTAAGCGACTCACCGGTAATTCGCATGGTGGACCATTCCTCCAACACGCGCGCCCCCAGTGACCGGTAAAACTCAAGCGCCGGAGTGTTCCAGTTGAGCACCTGCCATTCAAACCGCCCGCACCCTTCCTTAATAGCCGTATTCCCCAGAAACGCCAGCAGTCCTTTGCCAACTCCTTTACCACGGAACCGCGGCCGCACGAACAGGTCCTCCAGGTAGATCCCAGCCCGGCCCAGCCACGTGGAGTAGTTATAAAAGAAGAGCGCAAAGCCCGCCGGCGCGCCTTCCCACTCTGCAATCACCACGCGGAACTTCGGATTGCCCGAAAAGCCGTCGCGCCGGATATCTGCCTCCGTAGCCACAGCCTGCTCCGGCTCCTTTTCATACTCAGCCAGCTCGCGAATGAACTGGACAATCAACGGAATGTCTTTGACCTCTGCAGGACGAATGCAAAGCATTGGAAAACCCCCGAAGCATCTTACATGAATCAAGCTGTATTCAGAAAAACCCTTTCGGACCGAAGCCCCCACAAGGGAATGGTGACAGGGCGGCGAACCTCGGTTGAACCCCGTGCCCCGCCTGGGTTCCATGTGCAGTCGGCAGGTTGGGCGTGGCATTATCACCTGCAATCTCGCCAGTTGACAAAGCTCCGCATCTGGGATTAAATGTCGGCCACACATTCGGAGGTAGGGAATATGCTGACGCGGCGAGGCTTTCTTGGAGTACTTGGAGGAGCGGCGGCGGGCGCGGCACTGCCCGTCCGCGATGCCTGGGCGGCAGGCCGGCTGGCCTGGCCGGGGCCCATCGGTCTGGAGCTTTACACGGTTCGCGACCACTTTGCCAAAGATCCGGCAGGAACCTTGAAGAAAGTTGCCGCCGCCGGATACAAAGAGGTTGAAATCGGTCCCGGAACCAAACCGGGATCGCTGAGGCAGGACCTTCGTGCCGCCGGCCTCGTCGCCCCCAGCGGCTACTTCGAGTCAGCCAAGAACATTGAGGAGTGGAAGAAGTCCGTCGATCTGGCCCACTCCTACGGCTTGCAATACATCGTGGTTGGCGACAACCCGGTCCTGGATGCCGCAGCCTGGAGACGGCGCGCCGAATTCTTCAACCGATGCGGAGAAGTTTCGCAGCGCGCGGGTATCCAGTTCTGCTACCACGCCCACTTCCATGAATTCGCCAAAGTGGACGACACCACCGGATACGACATCATGCTGAAGAATTGCAGCCCGAAACTGTTGAAAATGGAGATGGATATCTTTTGGGTGACCTATGCCGGCGCCGATCCGCTCCATTACTGGCGGCTTTATCCCGGCCGCTTTCCGTTGCTCCACATCAAGGACCTCCGCAAAGGCGTCACGATCCATCACCAGCAAAGCCCACCGTCCGGCGGCCCCAATCCCTTTGCGCCCGTTGGCCAGGGACGCATCGACTGGCGCCGCATCTTCGCCCACGTCCATGAGGCCGGAGCCAAACACATCTTTGTCGAACAGGACGTTTGTGACCTGCCTGAATACCAGGCCATTAAACTCAGTTATAACTACCTGCGCCACCTGCGGCTGGATTAGCCGCACCGGGGAGGGCCGGAAACGGCCCCCCGGTTTCTTCCAGCATGTCGTTCAGAATCAATTGATAAGTGGCAGCCAGGCATGGCCATGATGACCACCTGAAGGTCTCAGAAGCTCGCGCCTGGCTGATTTGCTTTATTACAGGATTCTTAGATTGGAGGACGGAATCAGTTTACCTGGGGAGTGAACACCTTTGGAGCGGTCTGGCTGATGAGGGAGCCGTGAGGGTAGGAAAGCACCTGGATTTGCACAGGGGTCACCCCTTCATTCAGGAATCCCAGGCGCTTTGCGGCACCCCTGCTGACGTCAAGCACGCGACTGGCCACAGCCGGCCCGCGGTCGGTGACTTCCAAAACAAGCGTGCGGGAGTTCAGCAGATTGGTGACAAGGATTCGGGTTCCCAGTGGCAGCTGTCGATGGGCGCACGTCAGGCCGTCCATGTTAAAAGGCTGTCCACTGGCTGTTGGCAGGCCCTGAAACTCCTGGCCGTACCAGCTTGCTACGCCAAACTGAGTTCTGGAAGCCGCAGCCGAGTTCGACTGCAGCATTCTTAACTCAGGGGGTCTTGCTTCGGTTCGAGCCGAGAGCGCCACTAGGGCTGCCACAGCGCAGCCCATAACGAGGTTTCTCAATTTTCCCCTCCCTTTCAACTCCCCGACGGTCAGGCCTTCGCCTAATC
>JAJYJL010000929.1 GCA_021789565.1 Acidobacteriota bacterium | reverse complement strand
GCTCCTTAACTCCGGCCGGACCGCAAGGATGGCTTTGGCTTCAGAAGCAAAATAAAATGCGTTTTCGGATTCGTGATAATAGATCCGGTGCAAGCCATAGCGGTCATTAAAGAGTGTTGCAATCCCGCGCTTCCGGTCCATGATCAGTCCGTGGAACTGTCCATTCAGATTTTCAGGAAACTGCGGGTCTTCTTCATAGAGGTGGACAAGATACGAAGGCTTATCGGGAGTGAATGAGTGTCCCATGCTCTTGAGCCGCTCGATGGTCCCCGGTTCGGGGTATTCCTCGCCTGAAAAAACGAGAACTGTATCGCCCTGCTCGTTGGATATGGGCATCCCGTCAGCAAACGAGTTCTTCTTGACAGCCCACCCCACATACGCGCCGAGCGACTCATCCATCCAGGTCCCCGTCGCATAAAACGGTTCGTGACGAACAGCCGCGACCATCCTGTGCAATTCGGACGCAGCCTGCTCGGAAGGCATTTTTGTGATGAGACCTACGATACCTGGCATCTGATTTCTATGGAGTTGCTTTCTTGCGTGGCGTATAAGATCCGGACTGAACCGTTACGCTGTGCCATTCGCGCTTAATCAGTTCCCAGTTCCGATATCCGTTGGAGCCGGCCGGAGGATTTGAACTCTCCGTCCACCGGGTTACAATCCCGGTCGCTCTACCATTGAGCTATGCCGGCTCATTGACTGCTTGAAGCTGATCCAGTTGTCCCGAACCCCTACGCCCATGGCAATCCAGCCCTCAGGAAGGATTCCAAGAAGTCCATGATGAAGGTTCAGTTTCATGCAGAACCGTCCCCACGCCGTCAAAGGGACATAGAATCTGGGAACGAGCATCTCATAAAATCCATTTCGAACCTTAAATTCCCGCAAAGGGCTGTCCCGCTTATGCCCGTAGTTGAATAAGCCGTACGTCAGGTGCGAGATTCCCTTTGCTTCACAGAGCTCGACTGCCTTTGCAAGCATTGCGTTGGCAGGCCTCTTGTCAGTGTGCGAGCTCTTGGGAAGAAACTGCAGGATGGCGGCTATTTCCCCTCTGTAAACGAGCTTGAGAAAACCAATCAGCTCATCGCCGAAATACGCCGCAATAAATTCGCTCCGGTCAAGAAACGTTGATTGGTCTCTTTTTACCTGTTCAAAGGTCTTGCCATAGTGCACATAGGCCTTGCGCTGGCGCAGCGGGGAGTCATTGTTCAATTCCACCAGCCCTTTGACCAATTGATCATCCAGCCGGCAGGCTTTCACAGTCACCCCGCGCTTTTCGGCTCTCCTCACGTTCTTCCGGGTCACTTGTGGCAGTTCTTCCCACCAGTCTTCGAAGCTGCTCGTAGCAACAACAGCGACACTCTCCCGCTCCATCGGATACTGATACCGGGGGGATGTCAAAGGCGGCTTCTGAGTGAACGTAAAAATGTCAGCATGCAAGGCAGTCGAGTCTTTTCGCGTCAAGGCTCTCACACATTGGGCTGGATTGCTGATTTCGTGCTCGAGCCAGTCCTCGTCTGCTACAACGGCCACCCTAAGCCATCTTCCCTGGACTATCAGATTGTCGTCGCCAACGCGAAGCGCGGGAACTCTGCTCCACTTTCCCTTTACACTGATGTCCATACTGTGTCTGACTTCTACGTCCTCCATGTTTTCGGACGCAGGTAATGATGATGACATGGGCATTTACGCCCCCCTTGGTTGAGTATGAATTGATGCTCTGATCTTGTTGCCTGCCCTGTCGCGTAAGGTCGCCTGGCTGTCTTGATACCGGGCGACCGCATATAAAGTCCTTCCCTTGATCATCGGCGAGCTTGGCCAGAAAAGCCTGCAACTTCTCCCGCCCCATGATGGCCGCTGTCATCGCTCGCAGTATTAGCTCAGTACGCTTGCGGCGCATCGTCGTGATGAGTCGTTCATATCCACACATAGTTGCCTCACACCCCTCGCCTTCCATTCTCAAATGCTGAAAAGCAAGGTCCCGTCTACTACTCGTGTCCAGCTTCTAAGCGTGCTTGAAGCCAGGGTACTTTCTTGCATACCAGAAGCCGCGAATCTTGTGGTATTGGATAACCGCCGCCCCCGGAATCCACTCGAAGAGCCTGTGATGGAGGCCCAGGCGAAGGGCTAATCGCCCTGTAGCCGTGAGCGGAATATAGTATCTGGGTATCTCAATTCGCTGGAAACCGTTGTGCCGCTTGAAATCGGCCAGGGTGTCGCCCTCTCTTCTGCCGTAGGAGAAATTCGCATACCAAAGGTGTTGGATGCCTCGCTCAGCGCAGGATCGGACGGCATGGGCGATCAACGCGTTGGTGGGGGCCTTGTCCCGGTACCGGCACAATGAAACGATGTGCATCAGGCCAGCCTGGTTCCAGCTTTCGTCCGCCACGAGCTTCACAAAGCCAATCAGATTATCCTGGAAAAAAGCGCCGACAAAGATACTGCGGTCAAGGAAAGTTGCCGTCATTTTGCGTACTGTCTCGAGGTCCTTGCCGTAGTGCGGAAATCGCCTGCCTTGACGGATCGGCGACTCATTGTAAATCGCATGAATTCCACGAACGAGAGCGTCGTCAAATGGAATCTCTCGAAGAGACACGTCGCTCTTTTCAGCTTTCCGCACCATGTTCCTGGTCTTCTTGTTGATCTGGTGCGCCATCCATTCGTCGAAGGACGAAATGGGGACGACGGCAAAGTTGTCCCATTCCATCGGATAGCTGTATTCGGGCGAAGGCTTGGAAAGCCTTTGAACGAACGTAAAAAGATCAGCGCGAGGCCGGGATTCTCGGAGTGATTTCAGGGCAGTCTCGGGGTCCTCTAGAAACTGGTACCCTTCTCCATCGAGATGCGCAATCCGAACCAGACTTCCGCGAAACCGTATTTCCTTGCCGCAAACTTCCATGCACTGACTACCTTTCCTGAATGTGAGCGTCCCCGAAGGGAACAATATGTGGGCAGGAGATTGGCCGGTAAACCCGGGGCGGTGCGGATATCTAGGCTTCTAATCTAGGCTACAATAAGGGCAGGCTTCAGCCCTTTTGGGACGTATGGGATTTTGGGGCCGTCAAAACTTCAAAATTGTAAATAATTGATAATAATGATGTTGCCAAAATATTGAGCCTCTAAAATCCACCGTAAATTTAGAAAGTGTTCAATTCCTGCGCATCGCGTAGAATTTACAACGTGCCTCTGATCGGCGGTCGAACACTAGCGCTTCGCCTGCGTCTTTGCGCTCGCAGCAAACCGGTTGGCAATCTGCAAGCCGTCTGTGTAACGAAAGATGTCGCCTTCTGCTAAGAAGCGGTACTCATCCTCTTTCACAGGATGTGTCTCCACTTCCACTTCATGCTTGCTTGCAAGCGCAAAGACTCGCTGCAAACGGCTCAAGGGCTCAACGGGCTCCAGCGAAAAGAAGTAGTCCGTTATCCGGTGATGCTGCGCCAGCTTGTGGTCCACCATTTGCCGGTAGAGGCGGTTCCAAAGGCTCTTCTCACCGGGTTGAAACGAGAAGTTCCGCCGGGCGATCGTTCCGGGCGGGAGCAGATCGCCCCAAAGCACATTGGCACAAAGGTGCATGTGATGATGGCCGTCAAGGCGCTCTGGCGGCGCTCCATAGAGACGGCAAAACTCATCCAACTGGGCTGCCACTACATATTCGAAGGATCGGGCCAGCCAAGGGATGAAAAACACCGGCGACAAGCGGTGCCGGAGCAAGTACCGGGCGATCTCCGCTTGACGGGCGGCAACCTCAGGCGGACATCCCTGCCCCGAAAAAGGCGTTGTGAAATTGAGGTGAAGACCAGCGTCGATCCCAGATTGCACGGCTATTGCCGATGCACGTTCCGAATCCTCCATGAAAACCATCGCACTTACGGATGATATAACTCTCTGCGAAACGCAAGCATGAATCCGATCCGTTGTATTCCCG
>JAJYJL010000928.1 GCA_021789565.1 Acidobacteriota bacterium | reverse complement strand
ACATGCATGTTCAGCACATACTTCACGGAGCAGATGCCTGCAATTTACCGCGAGATGAATGAGCGCTACAACCCGGACGGTTTCTTTACCAACGGCTGGCCCAGCACTGGCTCGCTGGAAGTTTGCTATTGCCCAACCTGCCAAAAGATCTACCGCGACCAGACAGGAGGAGTCCCGCCGGAAATGACCGATGCCCAAAGTCCCGCCTACCGGAAATACTACGAGGTCTATATGAACCGGATCGCGGAGATCTGGCAACTTTGGAATAAGGTGGCGCAGGAGAAAAACCCCGACTCGGTCTACGTGGGCAATCTAGGCGGCGGGATTCGGACGGTCAAGGACGTCAAGCGCCTGGGTGAAGTGGCGGCGTGGTTCAATGCCGACCACCAGGGGCGTCCGACAGAATCGCCCGTCTGGATCTGCGCGCAGCAGGGCAGGGTGGCACAGTCGGTTATGAACGGCCGCACCATTACGAACGTGATTGGTGCGTACAGCAACACCAGTCCGCTGTGGCGGCACTCCAGCAAGCCTGACGCAGAAGCCCGGCTCTGGATGGCGCAGATTACCGCCAGCGGCATGGTGCCGTGGTATCACTGGCTGGGCGGGGCCCCTGAGGACAATCGGTGGCGAAAAAGCGGACGCGCGTTCTATGACTGGCTGGCCGCGAATGAACCGCATTTCCGCAACAGGCGCTCGCTGGCAAATATTGCGGTCCTTTACCCGCAGAGCACCGTCGCCTTTTATCGCTCAAACGGGACGAGGGAGCGAAGCTTGAACGGCGAACGAATCGATTCCACCGATTACCTGCAGGGCCTTTACTACGCTCTGCTCGAAGGAAGATTCCTGTTTGACTTTGTGCACCAGGAGAATCTGACGCCGGAAACTCTGAAATCCTATCGAGCACTGCTGCTTCCCAACGCGGCCTACCTTCGGGACAGCGAGTGCCAGGCAATCCGGCAATACGTTGCTTCAGGCGGCGCACTGCTCGCTACGTTTGAGACCTCGCGTTACAACGAATGGGGCGACCGGAGGGAAGACTTCGGCCTGTCCGACGTCTTTGGGGTGAATGTTGCGGGCGACGTCATTGGTCCGTTCGGCAACAGCTACATGCACATTGACCGCCCGCATCCCATCGTGGACTCTTTCAAAGAGACAGAAATTCTTCCCGGTCCCGAGTTCCGTGTTCCGGTCAGCCACATCGCGCCGGAGTCAACCTTCCTGAGTCTCATTCCGAGTTATCCTTCGTTCCCGCCGGAAATGGTTTATCCGCGCGTCCCCCGGACTACAGAGCCGACGGCCGTTTTCCGTCAAGGGTCTGGGAATTCCGGGAGCGTCGTTTATTTCCCTGGCGATATTGCGCGGTCAGCCTGGAAATCGGGCAATCCCGACCTGAACAGACTGATTATCAACTCTGTCCACTGGCTGATGAACGGCCATCCAGTGCCCGCGATTATTGAAGGGGACGGCGTCATAGAACTGTTTGCGTGGGAGACCGAGCCGGGACTTGCGGTACACATTCTGAATTACACCAATCCCAACCTGATGCGGTCATTTGTGCGCCGCTTCTACCCGATTGGCCCTTTGCACGTCAAGCTGAACGTTCCAGGGGGCAAGCGAATTACCGAAGCCCGCGCCCTAAGGGCGGGCAGAAAACTTGGATTCAAGCAGACAGGCGAAATCGTTGAATTCGACATCCCATCAGTCAGAGATTACGAAGTGGCCGCACTGGTTTAGCCTGCCGCTGGCGGAGATCGAGAGTCTGATGAGGTGAGCGTATGCGAAATCTGTTCAAAAATCTGTGGGTTTTTCTCGCTTTGCTTTGCATCGCAGCACCGGCTTCGGGAGCCGGGTTGCGCGCCGGCGCAACGAAGGCGAACATTACGCCGCCCGCGGGCCTGCCGATGTACGGATATTTCTCGCGCATCAAAAACAACGAAACGGCGACAGGAACGCTGGACCCGTTGTTTGCGCGCGTGCTCGTTCTTGATGCCGGCGGGACGCGCGTGGCGATTGTGACGCTTGACTTGGGCCGGACTTTTGATTCTCCCACCATGGATCGGCTCAAGTCGGACGTGGAAAAGCAGGATAAGATCGCGGGCCTGATCGTAACGGCCTCACACACACATTCGGGCCCGAACATCGTGGATGTTAATCCACCCGGAGACATTGAGGCATGGGAAAAGGATGCGGAGGGGAAGATCGTCCGGGCTGTTCATGAAGCTTGCCGGCACCTTGTGAAGGCCCGGCTTGGCACGGGCTACGGGAGCGTTTATATCGGTTACAACCGCCGAGTGGTGAACGACGACGGCACGGTCAGGATGCTGTGGACCAATCCGACCAGGATCCCGACTTCTCCCGTGGACCCCACGGTTTCCGTGCTGCGGATTGATCGCAAGAACGGAAAGCCGCTCGCGATCCTGGTGAATTACGCCTGCCACCCGGTCATCTTCGGCCCTGACAATCGGAAGTATTCTGCCGATTATCCCGGCGTGATGGCCAAGGTGGTTGAACAGGCGTTTGACGGCCAGCCCATCTGTTTCTTCATGCAGGGGGGGGACGGCGACATCAATCCCTATGACGCCACGACTCCGCTTGTGGAAGAAGCCGTGAAAAAAAGGAACTGGACGGGTGATCAAATCGGGCAGGAAGTGGTGCGGGTGGCCAGGGGAATCGAAACGCAGCAACCGCATGCGCCCAGCCTGCAATTTGCCGAAGATGTCTTGCAGATTCCAGTACGATGGAACCCGGAAAAATTCCGGCAGGGCCTGCTGTCGGACTTTGGCCCCAGTGTTTTTGATGATCACGCGGACTTTTTCAAGTTGCAGGCCACTGATAAGCTTCCTCTTGCGGTTACGACACTGCTGATTGACAAGCAGATTGCCTTTGTGGGAATGCCGGGCGAGCCTTTTGTGGATTTCCAGATAGAGTGGCGGGCACGCTGCCCGGTCAGCGATGCGTTCTTTCTCGGTTACACGAATGGGTATTTCGATTATTTCCCGACGATTCGTGCCGCATCTGAAGGTGGATATGGCGCGGGTGACTCCGACACCTACGTTGCTGTCGGAGCAGCCAATCTGATGCTGGACCACGCATTGGAGCGAATTTACGGAATGCTGGGCAGGCTGAACGAAATTCCGGAAGACCTGAAAGAAAAGTAGGTTGCTGCGCCTTGGCGGCGTTTAATCACGCCATGCGCGGACTCTTCAATCGAGAAAGTTCTTTACGCCCGAAAACTCTTCCAGCACGCCCAGATCGATGTTGATCCCAAGGCCCGGCCGCTCAGGAATGGCAAGCATGCCATCGGCATCGAGCTTCCAGGGTTCGGTGACCAACTCATCGATGAATGGGGATCCCGTCAGGTATTCCACCAAGTCGGTTTTGGAGAGGGCTGAAGCCAGTTGAAGGTCCGCGGCAAGGCCCACGGCTGTGTTCCATCCATGCGGGATCATCCGCGCGCCACTATCCTCTGCCATCCAGCCAATGCGGCGCGACTCCGTGATCCCGCCCACTTTGGTGGCGTCCGGCTGCACGATGTCGAACCCCCCCGCCCGCAGCCACGGCTGGAATGACTGCCGCCGCGTCAGCACTTCGCCGCCGGCAATCGAAACTCGTGACTGGCGGCGCAGCGCTACGTAATCATCTATTGAATCGGGCGGCAAGGCTTCTTCAAACCACGCTGCTTCGTAGTCTTCCAGCATCTCCGCGGTGGTGAGCGCCCACTTGTAATCGCATGGCCAGAAGGCATCGCTTGCGCCTGCGTCAACCATCAGCAGGCAATCCTCGCCGATCGCCTCGCGTGCGGAGCGGACAATGGCTTCATCCGTTGCCGCATCGCGCCGCCCGAACGGTCCCCATCCGATCTTGAAGGCGCGAAAGCCCTCTTCCTTGAGAGGAAGCAACTCGGCGGCCATGCGGTCCGGTTCCTGCATGAG
>JAJYJL010000927.1 GCA_021789565.1 Acidobacteriota bacterium | reverse complement strand
GCCGACCTTGTATTTGTTGCCGGTGCCCCGGGTGAGAACGATGGCGCTGATCTTGTCGGTGACCGACCCGTAAGAATGGCCGGGACCAAGGACATCGCTCCCCGGAGCAACCAGGGTACCCACATTTTCGGGTTCTCGTGGTGCCATCCCCTTACTCCTTGATCTCCGGATTCGGATTTCGCAACGGCGCTAAGTACGAAGTTCGTGGACGAATGTTTAATTCGGCTAACAAGACGTAATTCCTCGATTGAGCTTTAAGGTTTGAAACTTTACTGTTAGGATCGTTGATATTTCCAAAAACAATGGCCTTGGTCGGGCAGGCCTGCTGGCAGGCGGTGACGACTTCGCCATCCTGAATGGTTCGGTTTTCAACCTGGGTCCTGATCTCGGCTTCCTTGATGCGCTGCACGCAGTAAGTGCACTTCTCCATCACGCCGCGGCTACGGACGGTGACATCTGGATTCCTCACACCGTAAAGGCTGGGCGTCCGCCAGTCCGAGTAAAGGTAAAAGTTGAACCTTCTGACCTTGTACGGGCAGTTGTTCGAGCAGTACCGCGTCCCGACACAGCGGTTGTAGACCATCAGGTTCAGGCCTTCGGGGCTGTGCACTGTGGCGCCGACCGGGCAGACATATTCGCAGGGCGCGTTTTCACAATGCATGCAGGGCATCACGACATGATAGGTTTCGGGATTCTCCAGGCTGCCGCGCCAGTAGGTGTCTACGCGAATCCACTGCATGATGCGCCCGTCATCGACCTGCTCTTTGCCCACCACGGCGATGTTGTTCTCGGCATAGCAGGCGATGACGCAGGAGTTGCAGCCCACGCAACTGTTCATGTCGATGGCCATGCCCCACTGGTATCCCGTGCTGTAGTCATAGCGGGGATAAAGGTTGGGGGCCTGGGTCGTTTCTTCCGGAGGATCAGCGGCGAAATCCGGGTTGGAGCGGAATTCCTCAAGACTTGCCGGCCGTACCAGGTCCCGGTTGAAAGCGTTCTTGCTTTCGATTTCCTCTTTGCGGCCGCCTTCCGTAATAATGCTGTGCCGCTGCATGGTCACAAGCTTATAGCGGTCGCCCGTTTTCCGGGGTCTGGAAATCGGGGCAAATCCCGGGGCGTCTGAGGTCCAGATGGAATAGGCATTAAACCCCGTTCCGTTGCCCACTCTTCCGGCGCGTGACCGGCCATAGCCGAAAGTGATCGTCAGGCATCCGTCCGCGTGCCCGGGCAGAACCCAGACCGGGAGACGAAGCTTGCGGCCCTGGCTGGCGACTTCCACAACGTCTTCGTTCATGACGCCGAGTTGCTCGGCGGTCTTTACGCTGATGTACGCTGCGTTGTCCCAGGTCATCGTGGTCAGGGGCTTGGGCAGTTCCTGGAGCCAGGAATTGTTGTTATAACTGCCGTCCCATACGGTCGGATCGGGCCGGAAAGCGATCTCCATGGAACCGGCGCCTGCGCCCTTTCCGTTTGAGCTCTTGGGCAGAGCGGCGGCAAAATCCGGCTTGGGTGTTACGGCCTTTGCGGGGAAGGCGGTGCCTGCAATGACTCCTTTTTCAAGGGAAGTTTCCCAGAATGTTTCGTACTCGACCGGTGTGGCAAGCTTCTGGTCTGCCCAATATCCGCGCACCCACTCGTGCGGCGTACGGCCGGGATTTCCCATAAGCGCGCCAAGAACTTCATGCGGCGACCGGTTTGCGTAAAGCGGAGCGATCAGCGGTTGAACAACGCAGGCCGTGCCATCGTGGGCCCGCTCGTCGCTCCAGCCTTCCATGTAGTGGACCTGAGGAACAAACCAGTGGCAGCGATAAGAAGTTTCGTCGTTGTAGATTCCCAGGCGCAGTCGAAGATTGACTTTATCGAGGGCCTGTTCAAACTCCAGGTCGGCGGGGGCGTTGTAAACAGGGTTCCCGCCGATGATCAGGAGGGTGCTGACCTTCCCGGCGTTCATGTCCGCCGCCAGTTCCCGAATGGACTCCATCTCGTTGACGGGCTGGGCTTCAATCGGGTCGGTGTAAATCACCGTTTTGCCCGTGTTCCCCAGCGCGGCATTGATGGCATGCGCCAGCGCGTGGACCCTGGGAGGTTGCTGCTCTCCCGCGACAACGATGCTTCCTCCGCGGTGTTGTTGGAGGTCACGAACAAGCCCGGCTAGCCAGCGTGAAGGGACTCCCGCCGGGGCCTGAGCTCCTGCCTCAATTCCCTTTACGCCTACGGCCGCTGCGAGCGCCGCAGCGAAGGCCTCAATCTGGCTGGGTCTTAGCGGCAGCCGGTGGTCCGCCGCAGCGCCTGTGATGGTCGCCATAGCTTCAACGACGTACAGGCGATTCATGGAGCTGTGGGTGTCTTGAATTCGCCGCTTGTCTGCGAAGTCGCGGGAGTAGCGAACTCCGCCCCGCCCGGAGCAGAGGAAGTCTGCATCCAGCGAAACAACCACGTCCGCCTGATCAAACTTGTAATACGTGCTCAGGTATTCTCCGTAAACCGCCCGGACACCTTCGCGCTCCGCGTGCCGGTTGACGGGCGTGTACTGGTGCCACTTTGCTTCCGGAAAATCCGCCATCAGGGATTTCAACTGGCTGCCCAGGGTAGGCGAAGTGACGGTCTCCGTCAGGATTCGAAAGCCTGCGCCCTTCTGGGTGAGGTATACGTTGCGCAACTGGCCCAGCAACTCCAGAAATTCGCTGTAGTTGGTGATAGCCCCGTCATGCATGACGGTCTGGGCCCGGTCAGGGTCCCACAGATCGAGCACCGATCCCTGTCCAAAAACATCCGTGCTGCCCAGGCTGGCGGGGTGGTCCGGATTGCCCTCAACTTTGGTGGGGCGGCCCATGTTGCTCTTGACCAGCAGCCCAATCGCGCCTCCCTCCGGGCGCGGCATGGAAGTTGCATAGAACAACGGGTGGCCCGGAACAAACTCCTCTGGAGGCCTGACGTAAGGAGTAATGTGCTCGATGGGAAGCTTCGTGCAAGCCGTCAATCCCGCCAGTCCCACAGACGCGGCCATCAGCTTCAGCATGTTGCGCCGGCTGAAGCCGGGTTGGGGTTGTTTGACAGCAGGGTTCTGGGAGAACTCCTGCCGCGCAAGTTTCTGATATTCTTCCGGGTCAGCCAGTTGTTCCAGGCTTCGCCAGAATCGCTGTTTGCCCCCGTTTTCAAGACCTGCTCGGACCGAGGCGAGGTCGATGAAGTTCTTGTCCTTCATTGATTATCCCTATGTGTGCGGTTTATCGATGGCACGTGTCACAACTTGTCAGACTCTGAATCTTGTATTCCTTCACCAGTTTCCGGCCCATGGCGATCTGGTTTGCAGGCGGAGTGTAGATAGGATCAAAAACATCTTTCTTGGGCCGCACATAACGCTCCGGATGCTTGTGGCAATTAACACACCACCTCATATAGAGGGTGTTTTGCCGCCAGGTGATCGGCATCTTTCCAATCTGCCCGTGACACGTGGTGCACCCAATTCCTTTGCTGATATGGATGCTGTGGTTGAAGTAAGCGAAATCGGGAAGAGCGTTGACCCGGTTCCACATGATGGACTCGCCTGTCCGGTAACTGGCCCGGACCGGCTCCAGCATGGCGGCGTTCGTCCAAATCTGCGAGTGGCAGGACATGCAGGTGTGCGTGGGCGGAATGCCCGCATACCAGGAGTTCTCTACCGACGCGTGGCAGTAACGACAGTCGATCCCCAGTTGGGCCGTGTGATGCTCGTGGCTGAAAGGAACAGGCTGCGGAATCGGACGCTGGATATACGTAAAGTAAGACGACTGGTTGACCTGCCAACTGACGTAACCAACCAGAGCAACGAGGATGACGATGCCATAGATGCTCGCCTTGGCAACGGCGTTCATGCTGCGATGAAAGATTTGAGACATTTTGAGAGCCTTACATGCGTTCCTGCAGAACACTACTCTGCGGTTATCGAGGCAGTCTG
>JAJYJL010000022.1 GCA_021789565.1 Acidobacteriota bacterium | reverse complement strand
CGGATCTCTTCCGCCGGTGTATAGATGGTCCCGGCAATAATGGCTTTGACGGCTTTCATGATTTCCCCCCGGAGGGTTGACTGCGGTGAGCCTTGGCGTGCTTTTTCAGATATTCTGCGCGGGCCTTTCGAAGTGCGAGCGCCGTGTTGGGTTGTTCTTTCAGGATGCGAAGAGCCTCCTTCCTGGGGATGTTTTTCCAGATCATCAGAAGGGCAGCGGGAAGATTTGATCCTGAGGCCTTCACTGCACGTCCGGCCCTGGCTGGATCGACTCCCGTGGCCTTGACCACAATGGAGCGCCCGCGATCTCGAAGTTTTTCATTCTTCATCTCCATGTGGACCATCAACCCGGAGAAGACGCGTCCGAGCTTCACCATGGTGGCCGTTGAAAGCATGTTCAGGACCAGTTTCTGGGCCGTTCCGGCCTTCATGCGGGTTGAACCGGCAATCACCTCGGGGCCCACGTTGACGGCGATTTCAACGTCCGGAAGCCCCCGCATGGGCGAGTCGGGATTTGCCGTAACGCCGATGGTTGCGGCCCCTTTTTGTTTTGCGTAGCGCAGCCCTTCAAGGGTGTAGGGAGTCCGGCCGCTGGCAGCGATTCCCACCAGCACGTCCTTCTTGTTCAGGCCGACGCGTTCAAGGTCCCTGCGCGCGCTGGCGCGATCGTCTTCAACGCCCTCGCCCGCCCTGAACATTGCTTTGTTGCCTCCCGCCAGAACGGCCACCACTTTGTCTGTGCCGAACGTTGGGCGGCATTCCGAGGCATCCAGAACGCCGAGCCGGCCGCTGGTTCCAGCACCCAGATAAATCAGTCGGCCTCCCTTTGCCAGGGCGCCGGCTGCCAGGTCAACTGCCCGGGTAATCTCCGGCAACGCCTTTCTCACCGCCACAGCAACCTTCTGGTCTTCGCGGTTCATCAGGGCAAGAATTTCCCTCGTCTTCTTTGTGTCCAGAGAGTCTGCGGCAGGATTTTTTCTTTCCGTGATGCGTTCTGTCGATGGGCTTTTCATTTCAGGCGATCTACAGGAATATCGTGTGCGTCTATTCACATCCAGAATCAGGAATCAATTTTAGCTAAGGCCAGGCCCGGAAGGATTTTTTCGTCAGAGCGTGGCAACTTCTCTCTCCTATCAAGGGCAGAATCTTGACGTTTTAAGCCTCCACCGCACGGCCAGCTAATAGTGTACCAATTCCAGCCATTCTTATGTGGGCCATTCGGCTGCTGCAATCTTGCCGAGGAAAAATCGCACTTATCGTTCACTTCTCATGTTGTGTCTTTACGGGTCTTCGAATCTTTTTTGACACGAACCCCTGACTTTATAGCAAAATGCTCTACTCGCATCAATAAATCAAGGGGGAGCATGGAATGCGCATCATTCAAGGTTTCAAAGCTTTTTTCCTATTCCTTATCATAACCCTGGTTGCTCCTGCGGCCACGTCTGCACGGGTTCGCCGCCGTGTACCTGCCAAAAGCTCGAACCCGATCGCTGCCCATCTCCGGCAACTGCCGGGAGAAGTGGAAGCGGCTATGAAACAGGGCAAGCTTCCCGGAGCGGTGATCGTGGTGGGCCACAACGGCAGAATTGTTTACCGGCGCGCCATTGGCTACCGGCGGCTGGTGCCGAGAAAACTGCCCGCGCGAATGGACACGATTTATGACATGGCGTCGTGCACCAAAGTGGTGGCTACCACCACCGCCATCATGCAGCTTTTTCAGGAAGGCAAGATTCGCCTGGATGATCCTGTTTCCGAATACTGGCCGGAGTTTGGGGTCAACGGCAAACAAAACATCACGGTCCGCGAATTGATGACCCACTATTCCGGCCTGCCGCCTGACCTGGACCTCAGCTACGAGTGGTCCGGCTATGACACGGCGATGCAGATGATTGTTGACACTGCGCCCATTCTTCCGCCCGGAACGCGTTTCTTGTACAGCGACATCAACTTTGAAACGCTGGGAGAGCTGGTCCACCGCATCAGCGGAGAGCCTCTCAACGTCTACTGCGAACGGCACATCTTTAAACCGCTGGGGATGACCAGCACCATGTTTCTTCCCCCGGCATCGTTGCGTTACCGAATCGCTCCCACTCAGCACATTAATGGAACTACGGGACCCATTCTGTGGGGCGAGGTGCATGATCCTACGGCCCGCCGGATGGGCGGCGTGGCGGGGCATGCCGGGCTGTTTTCTGACGCCCACGACCTCGCCATCTTTTGCCAGATGCTGCTGAATGGCGGTGTTTATCACGGGGTGCGCATCCTGAACCGACTGACCGTGGAAAAAATGACCACACCGCAAACGCCGGTGGACAAGATGGCGGTGAGGGGACTTGGCTGGGACATCGAGTCGCCATTTGCTTCCAATCGCGGCCAGCTCTTCCCCGTTGGATCGTTTGGCCACACGGGTTTTACGGGCCCCTCTCTGTGGATTGATCCTGTCACGCGGACCTATGTTGTTTTCCTCTGCAACCGCGTCCACCCGAATGGCACGGGCGACGTTGTTGCTCTCCGGTCGAGGATTGATACGGCCATCGCGGCGGCCCTGGGGCCGGTTTCCGATCAACAGGTCCTGAACTCCCACAAGTCGTTGACCGGTTACTACGAGCTGATGCGGAGCTACAGGGTCAGTGGACTGCGAAACGGCGATGTGCGGACAGGGATTGACGTTCTGGAAAAGGAACACTTTGCGCCGCTAAAAGGTCTGCGCGTCGGCCTCATCACGAATGAAACAGGCGTCGATTCCGAGGGGCAGCGGACCATTGATCTGCTGAATCATGCGCCGGACGTGCAACTCAAGGCCATCTTCAGTCCCGAGCACGGCCTTTGGGGCAAAGCAGACAGCGCCGTAGCCTCCAGCACGGACCCTGCCACGGGCCTGCCGGTTTACAGTCTGTACGGCAAAACCCGGCGGCCTACTGACCAAATGCTTACAGGCCTGGACGCCCTGGTGTTTGACATCCAGGCTGTGGGCGTGCGCTTCTACACCTACATCACCACCATGGCCTATTGCATGGAAGCGGCGGCCAAACACCATCTCGCATTTTATGTGCTGGACCGGCCCAACCCACTCGGCGGGTCCATCATCCAGGGGCCGGTTCTTGATTCGGACTTGCGATCGTTCGTCGGATATTTTCCGCTGCCCGTTCGCTATGGCATGACGATGGGGGAGCTGGCCGAAATGTTCAACGGCGAAGAGCACCTTGGCGCTGACCTGCACGTGATCAAAATGCAGGGCTGGGAACGGACCGACTGGCTGGACGAGACCGGGCAGACATGGATGGATCCTTCGCCCAACCTGCGCTCGCTTACCGAGACGATTCTTTATCCAGGAGTCGGTATGGTTGAGGGCGCCAACATCAGCGTCGGCCGCGGAACTGATACGCCGTTTGAGTTGCTGGGAGCGCCGTGGATCGACGGCAAATGGCTGGCGGTTTACCTCAATTCGCGGGACATTCAGGGGGTGCGCTTTCTGCCGGTGGACTTCACGCCCAAGAGCAGCAAATTCGCCGGACAGGTGTGCCACGGTGTTCAAATCTTTCTGGTCGACCGCCAGGCTCTCGACGCGCCGGAACTCGGGGTCGAGCTTGCCTCGGCGCTCCATCAGTTGTTTCCCAAAGAGTTTGAGCTGAACAAGACGCTTCCCCTGGTCGGATCGCAATGGGTTGTTGACGACATCAGGAACAACTTCGATCCCCAGCGGATTGAATATCTGTGGCAGGACCCGTTAATGAAATTCCGGAAGATGCGGGCAAAATACCTGCTCTATGAGGAGCCGGGAATGGGGCAGGGGACCCACTGACCCGGACAGGAAATTTTGCGGAACGGGGCCAGAGCTGTGGTCATTCTCGTTATACATCGGGCGATTCGCCTCGATGTCTCTGCGGAGCATGTCTGCGGTTTCTTAGACCGTCGCTCACGCCATCGTTTGGCGGTCCCGCTTTCTGTCGATTGGTATATGCCCGGAGGCCTTTGTTTCAGAAACTTTCATCGTTCAGAGCGGTATTCACGTTGATGGAAACCGTGGTATGCTTTTCCCCTGCTTTTGCGCCGTCCACATTGCGCTTCATCTTTGGTTATCAGGGCGGGGGAGGGTGAGTTGAGAAAGAAGAAGCAATTAGTTGTCATCGTAGCAACCATGATTTTGATTGCTGTGGCCGTGCCGTCTGCCTGGGCAAAAAAGAAGAAGCCACGTTCCGCCAATCCGGATGATCCTACTTACAAGGTCTACCAAATCCTGGACGACTCTTATGGCGGCAAGCTGACGGATTATTACCTGCTTGCGGACCTCTACACAGACCCGCAGAACCCATCGAAACAACTCCAGCATGTGATTCGGGTGGACTATAACAAGGACCGCTTTTTTGGAAAGTTCCGGATATACGTGCGGAGCGTGGGCGAACTGACCCCGGCTCAATTGACGACCTACAACGTCAAGCAGATTTATGATTTCGGGGAATCAGACGAAGCTGAATTTGAAAAGATCAATCCCGGACCCCTTGGCGAGACCGGCGATCTATACCTGAAGGCGACGGCCAACGGCCCGCTGGCTCCGGCGCCCATTACGGACCAGGCCCGCGAGGAGTACGATATGCTCATCACCAAGTACATCCTGCCGGCCCTGCAAAAGAAGTGAATTTTGCTCCCTGGTATTTGTTCCAGGCGGGCCGATGCAGCCGGGCCAATTTCACCGCGCCTGCGCCCAGATGTGTTGAAATTCTTCTTCGTATCGAGCTGAGACTTTGGGGCCGGCGATGAAAATGGCGTTCTCAAAGTTGTAGCTGGTGGCGCTTGTGGTCCAGTTGTAGCTTCCGGTTTCCACCTGGTTTCCGTCGAATACAGCAAACTTGTTGTGCATGAGCGATCGCCGCCCCCGAAATCCTTCACTCACTCGAATGGATACCCCCACAGACTTGAGATAGCCGATCTCGGAGCGCCGGTCGAAGGACTGCCCTTCGTCGGTCACAATCCTCACTTTGACTCCCCTCTGCCAGGCGGCCCGGATGGCGGCAGCAAGATCAGGCTGCGTAATGCTATAGACAGCGATGTCCAGGGTGTGCCGGGTGCGATTGATGGTGCTGATGATGCGGTCGGCAATGCGGTCACGGTCGGAGAAATACGGTCCCTGAATGGACTCCGTTCCTGAGGCGGCGGGCGCAGATGTGACGGAAGTGCTCGAAGGGTCCTGCCTCCCCGTGCTTGAAAAATAACCGTAGACAATGATGCCTGCCAGGATGATGACGAAAAAGGTCAAGCGTAGAAACCGAAATGTCATGAGGGCCTTCCGCCTTTCCCGTCTGATTCCGGCCGGCTGACAGAATGTCCCTGAAGCAAAAGAAAAAGTAGCTCCTGATTCTCACCGCCGAAAACGAAATCGCTGGATATCTTTCTCCCGGGTCAAAAACCGGATGCTTCAGGACCCGCATTCACGGGTGGCTGGCTTTCGCGCATTGCTGAAACTATTGACCAGATGCGCGGATCTTCCATCCCCAGCCTCCAGGCGGCGAACCCTCGCAGCCGATACCGTTCCAGGAGCCTGAACTTTTCCTGAATGCTTCGGGCATTTTCATACCACACGCTGCGGACCGTTCCGCTGGTCCGGTATTCAAACCATGGTGAACGATGCTTTTCATCCCATTGAGGGGTGAGCGAGAGGCGGCTCAGCAGGGCTTTCGTCTCGGGGTAGGGCATGGTGCGGGCCTGCAGATTGCCCCTGTCGTTGGTCCATTCGCGGCCGTAGAGGGCGATGCCCAGCAGCAATTTGCCGCGGGGAACGCGACGGATGGCATACTCCAGCGCATTTCTCACCCAGTCGTAGCCCGCGATGGGCCCGGGCGGCCCCAGGCGGCCTGAGTTGTCATAGGCCATCAAGGTCAGAAAATCCGCCGCGCGGCCAAGCGCCGGATAGTCGTATGCCGCCGCCCATTGCCCGGGAACGGAATCCAGAAAGCGGGGAACGACCGCAACGCTCAGCAACCGCCCATCGTGATGAAACTCTTTAGCCGCTTCACTCACAAACCGGGTGTAGAGGTTGATGTCCTCCGGGTCGATGTTTTCAAGGTCCAGTTGAAACCCCAGCAGTTTATCCTGCCGGGCGATCTCGACCAGGTCCTTGATCACCCGTTTTTGCAGCCGCCGGTCGTGGAGCAGATGCGAAGCGACGCGCCGGCTGAAGTCGTTGTTACCCAGCAAGGCCATGACCGGCAGTCCGGACTGCCGGGCAGCATCCAGCGTGGGCGTGGGAATGCCTCCCTGGATGTTTCCTTTCAGGTCCAGCCAATAGGATTGCGGGGCCAGGATGGTCATGTCAGAAGCATGCGCCAGGATGGAGTCCATGCCCAACGTGCCTCCTGAGGTGTAATACATGGCAATCGGCCTGGCAGCCCTTACCCGCTCGCACATCGACATCAAGGCCGTGCGGCCGTTCCCCTGGGCCTCGCGATCATCCTGCGAGGGGCGCATCGGCGCAGTTTTGTCCGCTTCGCTCGAATGGCTGGGAGCTGTTAATGTCAATAATTTTGCCGGTACAAACGCCAGAATCACGGCGGCAACGGTTACAGATACAGCGGTCAGGTGTCGCTTCAACAGGTCCCTCTTTCTAATGTGTTCCGATGAGATTAAACGCAGCACTCCCTGTTCGTCAAGGTGCGGAATTCGGCACTCCTGACTTGCGGAGTATTATTAGCTTGTCCCATTGCCACCAGCATTAACGCTGGCTATCCATCCGCCAAAGAACGTCACCAGTGTTCCAATCACCACGTACCAGGTCCATGCGATATCAACGACGTGATACGCATTGCCCACGACGATCAGGATCAACACGGTTAATCCCAGCGCAGCCCCCGTCAGCGCGCCGCGCGAGTTTGCTCGTTTGGTCAAAACGCCCAGCAAGAAGATTCCCAGCATGGCTCCGTAGGGAATCGAGGCGATGGTCAGCGCCAGCACCAGGACGCTTTCATGGAGATACTGAGAGACGATGGCAATCAGGACCAGCACCGCTCCCCAGAACAGCGTCAGGCCGCGCGAGACGCGCATATAATGCTTCTGGTCGGCGTCGGGGCGAACGAACGGCCGGTAAAAATCCATCACCGAACTCGAAGCCAGGGAATTAAATGCCGCACTCAGGTTGGCCATGGCCGCCGCGATGATGGCTGCAGTCAGCAGGCCGGCCAGCCCTACGGGCAATTGCGTGACCACGAAAGTCGGGTAGATTTTGTCCGGGCGAGTGAAGGGATGGGCGGGCGGATGAAAATGGTAGAAAGCAAACAGGACGATGCCCACCACCAGGAACAGCGCAAACTGGAACAGAATCACCAGCCCGCTGGCCAGCAGCGCGCCCTGGCTCTGCCTCTTGTTTTTGGCGGCGAGCAGCCGCTGCACGATCAACTGGTCCGTCCCATGGCTGGCGCTGGTGAGGAATGTGCCGCCGATCAGCCCGGACCAGAACAGGTACGGCTGGTGCCAGTTGAAGTGGAAGTTGAAGATGGTGAACTTGTGCCCCGAAATGCTTGCCAGGTGCGCCACCTCGCCCCATCCGCCCGGAACGGCATGGACGGCCAGCAGCAGTGCGATGACCGTCCCGATGATGTAAATGGAGAGTTGCGTGACATCCGTCCAGATGACGGCGGTGAGTCCGCCCTTAAATGTGTAGAACAGCGTGAGGGCGGTAATAATCAGCACGGCGGCCAGGACGCCTGTCCTGAAAATGACCTCGATCACGATCGAGATGGCGAAAACGCGGACCCCTTCCGCCAGCGCGCGGCTGCCCAGGAACAGGCCCGCCGTGAAAACCTTGAGCCCGCGGCCAAACCTCCGTTCAATCAACTGATAGGCGGTGTAAAGTTCGCCGGCAAAGTACTTGGGGATGAGGACAAAGCTGACAACGACGCGCGCCACCAGGTATCCAAAGACAAGCTGGAGAAACGCCATGTCGCCGGCGTAGGCGATCCCCGGAGTGCTAATGATGGTGAGGATGCTGGTCTCGGCGGAGACAACAGAAAGAGCGATGGCCCACCATGGAAGCTGCCGGCCGCCCAGGAAGTAGTCGTGCAGGGTCTTTTGCCGCTTGCCGAAACGCGCTCCCAGCAGCGTGACCACCAGCAGATAAACGATTACAACGATCAGGTCGATCCAACTGAATGCCAATCACGCCTCGCTGATATTGAATGGGACACTGTCCGCACGACGCGCCGTCTTCATCCTGCGACCGGACCCTGGGAGCGGGTCGGCAGGCAACAGAAATGCGGGGAAGCAGCGAGTCTATGGAACTTGCGCTGGGGTGTCAAGAGGGGCGGCACGGGAATTGCTCTGGCCGCTCGCGCCGCCCGGTGATGTTCCGTTCTGTCCTGGGGGCGGAAGGGGAATGGGCGGTGGAAGCGGTATCGGAGCAGACGGATTGTATCTTCCCCAGAAGCTGCGGGCGAAGTCGTCGCCTTCAATGGTTTTCACCCGCTGATAATGGGCTTCCAGATAGGCCCTGAGCGGAGCGAGATGGCTCGTTCCACGGCCGGCTTCGGGCGGCATGTCGAGAATGGATGGCCAGTAAACGTATTTTGCGGGGTGCTTTTCGAGCCCTTCGATGGTCTGCTGCACCTGCTCAGGCCGCGTGTAATCTGTCGCCGTCACAAAAGGAATGGGCGAAGGGTCTCGCAGGTCGATTAGATAGTTGAGTTCGTTGTTTCCAAAAAAATAATCGCCGGGCTTGGAGTGGTCCAGCATGAACTTTATTTCCTCATACTGAACTCGATCGAGCACCGCCATGCGGCCAATGGGAAGATTCACTTCCTGCCGCCATCCAAAAAATCGCCCGTGCCATTCGCCCAGGGCAATGGCAATGACGATCACCCACATGGCGGTGACGCGAATCCGCTGAAAACGCCCTGGAGAATTCAGGAACCAGACAAACAGGATCATTCCAGGCGCAGCCACGGTGCACAGGCGGAGCCCGGTTGGAGATGCCGCAACACCGAGGAACAACATCGTTCCCATGATGGCGAGCAGCACCAGCCGGTCCCACGGCTCCGAGGGCCGCTCTTCTTGCTCGTCCCAGTATCGAACGAAGAACAGAATATAGATCAGAGGAATCAAGAGATAAATTGAGCCCCACAGGGCCAGCGCCGGCAGCCGGTACCACGGATGGAAGGCCGGTACGTCGGTCATGTAAACGTGAAGCGAGTTCCCGGCCTGGGAAGAGTAATATCGATAATTGAACAGAAATGTCTCGTAAAGAAAAGTCCTGAAACCCGCGCGGATAATGAAATAGACATTGAGCACCACGACCACAATGGCAAAGGCCGACCAGACGTACCGCTGGGCCGTGCGGAAATTTCCCCAGCTCAGTTGATGCGTGACGGTAGCCCACAGCAGGAACAGCGCCAGGCCGGCCATCGCGAGCAATCCGCTCGATTGGGTAAACCACATCGCCACGCCGCAAAGGGCCGCTGCGCCCACCAGCCGCAGGGCGGAAATCTGTTCCACCAGCAGGGCGATGGCGACCATCACAAACAGTGTGCTGAACCAATGGTGAGTGGCGTCAAGCTGGCTGCGAAAAGGAATCACCAGGAACAGCAAGGCCGGCAGATAGGCCGCCGTGCCGGGAATGATCTTCCTGGAAATCGAAATCATCAGGTAGGTCAGGAGCAGCCCAAGCACAATCAGCGTCACATTCGGTATCCAGGCGCGGTCCCCGAAAATCTTGAACAGGATGAGGTAGAACACTTCCGTTCCCGGGAAGGTGAGTTCAAAAAAGTCCCGGTAGATGACCTGCCCGTGCTGCATCCGCCGGGCATTGAACAGGAAGTCCGTGGCATCGGGTGAAAGAAAATGAATGGGAGTTGCGGGAAGCAGGAACAGATTCAAGTACAAATACAAAAAAGCGCCCGCCAGTATGAGCACGGTCAACAGCAAGGGTCGATTTTCGCGAAAAGAGAACATAGCAGGTGTCGCTTGATCAAAGCTTGTTCAGTACCGGCCCGGATGGAACCCTCACATTGAATAGGAGATTCTAATGGACACAGGCGTGCGGGATCAAGCTGAGTTGTTTACACGCCCCATCATTTGGGCGCCCCCTCATCATCACGCGGCCGCAAAGGAAAGAAATCCTCGAGGGAAACGAACTCATATCCCATTTCACGGGCAGCCTCAATGATGGCGGGAAGGGCTTTGACGGTTTCCGACGCATCGGGTCCAGGTTGCCGGTTCTGGGTGCCGGCCGAACGTGAAATCCTCCTCCAAAGTCCCTGCAAGTAGCCACCGGATTTCTGCCGGCCGTCGTGCAGCAGGATGATGGCGCCGGGGCGCAGGCCGGCGCGGACCGATGATACGATGGCCTCGGCTCCAAGCTCCCAGTCGTCCCCGCTCGCCGACCATTGGACCAGGCGCAGGCCGCGTTCACGCAACACGGGATAGAGGCCGAACCATCGCCCTCCGTAGGGCGGACGAAAAAATCCGGGCGTGCCGCCGGTGGCCTGTTGAATCACACTCTGGGTCCGGTCAATTTCTTCCGCACACTTCTCGCGGTCCATGAAGTAAAGGTAAGGATGGGACCAGGTATGGTTTCCGATGGTGTGGCCCTCTCGGCAGATGCGGCGGAGAATTTCCGGATGGCGCCCGGCATTTTCACCACACACAAAAAATGTAGCCTTTGCGTTCCGTGACCGGAGGATGTCAAGAATCTGCTCGCTGTAGGGCGGCAGGGGACCATCGTCAAAAGTGAGAGCGACTTTCCTGCTTCCGGCCGGGCCGCGAACCAGCGCCGGACCCAGCACCTGTGAGCGCGGCCAACTGCAGGCATACCAGAAGAGAAATCCAAGCGCGTCGGCGATCGCCAGTCCAATCAGAATTCCAACAAGAATTGGTAAAAACATTCTTCCCCCGAAACTCAGCCCGCTTTCTGACTATAGTCGCGCTCTCCGGAAGCCCGGAAAGACTCCTCGGACTCGGAGGCCTCTGCCCAGACACTCTTTCTCCAGTTTTCGCGCGCTCCACCGGCCCATGCTTCGCGCATTGCTCTTTTCAGGTTTTGCTGGTCGGGGGTCGAACAGGATTGGGATGTCCACTCGGAAGAACGATGCCCACCTGCAGGTTTCACGGAGCCATATTGCATCAAGTCAGTCCGCGCAGGCAAGGGAAAATGGATGTCAGGTTCGGATGTCCCGCGGTCCTTTTGAGCAGCGCCTTTCGGACCATGCGCCAGGCGGGCTATTGGGGAAGGTCCCCGAAAATGGACCCAGGCGCGCCCGCATCCATCTTCATCTTTTTTCGAGTCAGGCGGTGCAGGAGCCTGCCGGTTTGTTTGAAAATTTTTAGCACCCTGACTAATCCCAGGAAAGTGCCGGCGTAACAGAGCCTCACCACCCAGTCCCCGCCCAGTGTTTTGATGGCCTGCCTGAGTAGCGGCCTGCTTTCGGCCGTCTCACAGGTGGGCAGGAAGCGCACCGAATGTGAGCGGATAGTGCCGCGCGCCAGGGCTTCCACTCGCGGGTCCCGCCGCGCTTCCCTTAACGTCTGAGAATAGATTTTCAGCCACGACCGGAATGAATCGCTGGCCTGGTTGGTCAGGTTGTCTGCGTGCCGCCGGTAAAGATAAAGCCTCCGCTTCACGCAGATGCAAAAGGCTCCGGCCATCAAGGCGCGGAACGCCCAGTCGATGTCTTCGGAGAACCCTCCAAACGATTCCACATCAAAAGGACCGACCCGGTTGTAAAGCTCCTTTGAAAACACCATGCCGGAAGGCGCGAGGGCACGGATGACCTTAAAGAGGTCCTTCGGGAAATGCACCGGGCCGCATAAGGGCGGGAGGGCTCGCTCGAGAGCTGTCTCCGTAATCATTCCGTTGGCGCTCCTGAAGATGATGCCTTCGCACAGGGCCAGGTCCGCCGGAGGATGGGCGCTGAGGGTTTCCCTCATGGCTCTCAGGTAATGAGGCGACCACAAATCGTCTGCATCAAGAAACGCAATGTGGGTGCCCCGTGCGGCACCGACTCCCGCGTTCCTCGTGCCGGCCGGGCCGGTGTGAGGCTTCTTCACATAGCGGAAATCCTGGAACCGGGGGCGAAACTCCTCTGCGATTTCTCCGGTGTTGTCCGTCGATCCGTCATCAACAATCAGCAACTCAAAGTCCTGCAGCGTCTGCGCGGCGACGGATTTCAGGGTGTCGGGCAGCAAGTGACCGTAGTTGTAGGTGCAAATGACGACTGAAAATCTCATCCTGATGGCGCCCTTAACCTCCCGCGTGCCCGGACCACGCCGCAGCCTGCACGCCTCCTGCCTGCCAACCGTCTCTGCCGGTGAAGGCGTTGCGATGTTTCACAGGCTTTGAAAGATTATTTCAGGCGGGGCCGACAGATCAATACGCTGTGCGGCGGCGTGCCGCTTTCTCAGCAACCCCTTCCCCCATTTTAACGGCCTCAGCGCATAACTCGATCCCAGGTAGGTCGAAAGATAGGCGCAGCGAAGCATGAAGTCTCCTCCGAGGGCCTTGATGCTCCGGGCGAGCAGCGACCTGCCTTCCGCCGGTGAACAGATTCCGAGAAGGCGCAGGACGTAATCACGGGCAAAGCCTCTGGCTTTCCGTTCGCATTCCGGACCCAGGCGGCTGTTGCGCAATTGCTCTTCGTAGATCTTGAGCCACGTTTCGAGAAAGGCGATGGGGTCACGGGTCAGGTTGTTTCCGTGAAAGCGATGCAGAAACAGTTTTTGATCGATCCGCTGGCAATCAGCGCCGGCCAGGGCAGCGCGAATCGCCCAGTCGACATCGTCGCCGTGTGAGAAGCGAGTGCCAAAGGGGCCAATCCTGTCGTAGAGAGATTTTCGGAACACCATGCCGGAGGGCAGGAAATTGTCAGACACCGAAAACAGGTCCTCAACGGAGTTGATGGGTCCTTCAAGGGGTGGCAGCCCGGGCGGAAAAACCGGGCGAAGGACTTCCCCGTTGCCCGCCACGCGGACGCCGTCACAGAACACAATCTCCGTTGCTGGTCTCGATTCAAAGGTCTTCCGGACGGTTTCCAGGTAGCGCGGCGACCACACGTCGTCGGCGTCCAGAGTCGCGATGTGCGTTCCCTGCGCTTTCTGCACGCCATGGTTTCTGGCGTCGGCGGCCCCTCCGTTCGGCTTTTTCAGATACTGGCAATCCCGAAACTGCGGTTGAAACTGCCGCACAACTTCTTCCGCGTTATCCTGCGATCCGTCGTCCACCACCAGCAGTTCAAATTCCGGCACAGTCTGCGCGGCGAGCGCCCGCAAGGCGTCGGGCAGCAGGTGGGCATAGTTGTAGGTTGTGACGACCACCGTGAATTTCACAGCGGCACGTGGCGAATCCGCCCGGGCCTCTGGCTCTCCCGGCATGCTCATAGTTTACCTACAGCGCCGGCGGAGCCGCGCGACGCTTCGGGTCCGCCTTTCCGCCCGCCGAAGTCATTCCCCCGCCAGGTGCGGACCGGCCCCTTGTAAAGTCCATTCCTTGTCAGGAACGCTTTGGCCCTTTGCCGCAGGTCTTTTCCCGTTGCCAGCTTGATGAGGAATTCCGGCAGGGTGTCAACTTCCGCCACGCTGGTTCGCTTTAACGAGAGCGCGTCCTCCGACCCATTCAGGCCCTCCTGAGCGGTCAGGGCCACTTTGTATCCGGCGCGCGCCACCGCGCTGCGGACCCGCATGTCGGCCAATCCCCAAGGATAGGCGAAGCACGGCACCTCGGCGCCGAGAAGGTCTTCCAGCTTGCGCTTCGAATCGCCCACCTCGCGCTCGAGATGGCTGTCCGATAAATCGGTGAGCCGGGCGTGTGTCAGCGAGTGCGAGCCAAAATGGACCCCATGGCGGTGCAGTTCGCGAATCTGTTCCAGCGTGAGCAGGCGCCTGGGTTTGAAGCCGCCTGCTGCATCCCAGTCGTTGGTTTTTCCAATGCGGTCAACCACCACAAACACAGTCGCCTGAAAACCCAGCCGGTCGATGACAGGGAAGGCGTTCTCCATAAAATCTTCATAGGCGTCATCGAAGGTCAGGATCACGCGGCGATTGGCCGTGCGCTTGTCCCATTCGGCCGGTAGGGCGGACGTGTAACCCGCCTTTTTGAGCCACTCCATGTATCGCGTAAAGCGCTCGGGTGATATCGCTAGCGACATCATCTTCAGTTCGGTGGGAGCGGAAACCTCGTGCAGCATCAAAATGGGCGTTTGTGAAGGGTACAGGCTACGCAACGATTCTATGGTTTCTCCCGCCGCGCGAATGCCTTTCCAATATTCCGCTGCGGTCGCCCGGGACCAAAGGCGAAAACACCGCCGCGAGCCGCTGAGGTCTGTTGCCTTCCTTGCCACGGATGCCGCCATTTGAAAAATCGATGGAGCATGCCAGGCGGCGCGGTGCGCCAGCTTTCGCAAAGGACTTCCACAATGCATCTGGGCCAGCAACTGGAGCCGCGCGTTGTACTGCTTTTTTTCGCGCCTGCGATAGACATCGAATTGGCCTGCGCGGCGCAGGATGGAGTAGTGTTGGGCGACAGCGTCCTTGGTGTCGTGGTGAAACACGATGGCTTCGGGCTCGGGCTTGAACAGCACTCCCCGGTTGTATAAACGGGCGCCGAAATCCGTATCCTCATCAAGAGAGCTCAATTTTTCGTCGAACCCGCCCAGCGCGATAAAAGTCTCGCGCCGAATCGAGGTGTTCAGCCCAAAGGCCGCCACTTTGCCGAACTCGATCGACTGGTCCTTCAGGCAGTTTTCAAAATGGGCAAGGACGGGGTTTCGCGCTTCGCGCAGATACCGCTCTGTCCGCGAGCGCGGAGGATTGGCATGGCGGTCAACCACTTTTCCCAGCACGCCTATCTCTCGCGGCCCCGCGTGTGCGCGATGATGCTTCAGGTGGTGATGGATCCATTCAGGGACGGGCCGGGTGTCGTCGTCCAGGAAGATCAGGATATCCGATCCGGCCGCGGCTGCGCCGGCGTTGCGCGCTGCTGCCTGGCCTTTGTGTTCAGGCACAAAGATCCAGCGCAAAGGGAATGCGGCCTTGCAGGTTTCCGCCAGCGAGCGGGTTCCCGCATCCTCGCCATCCACCACCACGATCACTTCAAAGTCTTTTTCCGTCTGCTGGTTTAAAGATTCCAGCGTCTCGCGCAACACGGCAGAGCGCTGCCGCGTCGGGATGATCACGGTGCATTTCACGGGTTGCGGAGAATTATCCATGGAAATTCAAATTGAGACGGCCGCCTGCATCAATTCCCGGCGCAGTCGTAGCTGAATTGGAATCCGTCCACTCCCGGGCCGGGCGCCACGTCAGCCTGGCGGTCTTCTTTTTTGCAGCCCCGCGTCTGGAGTGTCACGTAGATCGATCCGGGAATCAGGCTGACGGCAGCGAAACCGTCCTGGCCCGTTTGTGCTTTCAGGTTCTCCACAACCGTCTCGGCGGAAAACAAAATCGCAATCCCGGCTTCAGCCAGCGGAAGGCCCTTGCTATCGACAATGTGGAAAAGCACGGGCTTGTGCAGCAGGCGCTCGGGTTTGTTGATTTCAACCGGCACCAGCATGATTTCAGCCGTCGCGGGCGAAGCAGACTGTTTGACATCGACCTCACGGAACACCGACGTATCGTGGTCTGCGCCGGGCTGGCGCACCGCCAGCCAGTAGCGGCCCAGAGGCAGGTGTGCAAATGCAAACCCGCCGTCGTCGTCCGTCAAAAGCTGGTCGAGTGGGTTTTCGTTCTCGTCCTCGAGAGTGACCAGCGCCTGGCCGTAGGGCCGTCCGATGGAGTCAAGCACGGTTCCGGCAATCGAGCCCCGGCCTGCCGACGGGCGCAGATTCAATTCCACCGTATTGCTGGCAACCTGGCCATGCCACACGTTGGCGCCTATGTCGCGGGCCAGAGCTTCAGCGTTGGAATAGTTCGCAGAGTAAGTCACGGAAAAACTGTACGGCCCCCATGCAGGCTGATCGCCCGCGCCGGCCTTCGTCTCGGCGGGCTCAACGTGGATGCTGACTTTTTCCTGGTAATCTTCTCCCGGCGCCAGCCGCACCAGCCTGGGATGGGGCATGGCGTCAGGCGCCATGGCAAACCCGCTGCCCGCCGCCTCCTTTGCGCCGGCGCCCACTGCAGTTTGCAGCGCCAATCGGACTTCAATCTGCGATCCTCCGTAAGCCTGTCCGGGGCGCGCCCCGCTCGGCTCCGGCGCAAGCAAGCCTAAGCGGTCGCCCGGCAGCTCGCTTACGACAGGGTGATAGAGCCACAGCGTCTCGCGGCCGGAGTTGTGGAAGTGCAACGTCGTGCGCACGGGTTGGGGCGCAACAATGTTTTGCTGCTCAACCGAGATCAGGAGTTTGAGGTCCTCGGCGCGGCCGGGAACTGCGCACAACAGCATGAGAATCAGGCCGGCCGCCAGGGCACAAGATCGATTCACAGGTTGTATTCTACTCGAATTCGGAGCCGCCCAGAACGGGTTATAACACCCGCAGGACCAGGCACTTCAGATAAAGGGTTTCAGGCACCGTCAGCAGGATGGGATGGTCGCGGCCCTGGGTGCGGCGCTCGACCACGGTGACGGTGCGGTGAGCGTCAATGGCAGCGCTGGCGATCGCCTCCAGAAAATCCGCCTCCGTTACGTGATAGGAACAACTGCAGGTGATGAGATAGCCGCCGGGGTTCAGAATTTTCAGGCCGCGAAGGTTGAGCTCCTTGTAGCCGCGCAGGGCGGAATCGAGATTGGAGCGCTGCCGGGCGAAGGCTGGCGGATCGAGCACCACCACGTCAAAGCGCTCCCCGGCCTGGTCGGCGGCCTTCAGGAAATCAAAGCAGTTCGCTTCCTTCCACTCGATATTGGAAATGCCGTTCAGTTCCGCGTTGCGCGCGGCCAGACGGAGCGCGTCCTGGGAAGAATCGATGGCCAGGACGGAGTCGCATCGGCGGCTGATGTTTACCGCAAACCCCCCGGCGTAGGTAAAGCAGTCGAGCGCCCGGCCGAATGCATAATTTTGCGCGGCCCGCTGATTCTCACGCTGGTCAAGAAAGCCGCCCGTCTTCTGGCCTTCCAGCAGGTTGAAGGCAAAGCGCAGGCCATTCATCGTAACCGTAATTTCGCCGGGGTCCTCGCCCGCCAATATTCCCTTGGTCGGCTCGAGGCCCTCTAGCGCGCGCACCGCAACGTCATTGCGTTCCACGATGCCGCGCGGCGAAAATTGCTCCTGCAAAATTTCGGTGATGCTTGATTTCAGCTTTTCCGTTCCCTGGCTGAGGGTTTGCACGACGAAATAGTCGCCGTAGCGATCGATCACCAGCGATGGCAGCAGATCACCCTCAGAGGCCACCAGGCGATAGGCGTCTGAGTCTTCCACAACCTGCCGGCGATAATCCGCCGCCGCCTGGATTCGCCCGGCCAGGAACTCACGGTCGATGGGCTGCTTTTCGCGGGTTAAAAATCGAAGCGCGATCTGCGACTTGTTGCTGTAAAGCGCCTGCCCAAGAAATCGCTTCCGGCGGTCCTGGACTGTAACGATGCAGCCCGGCGCGAGGTTCGCAGAGGCGGAGACGTCGCTGCGGTAAATCCACGGATGGCCGGCGAAGATTCGCTCAATCCCGCGCGGGGAAACGGTTACGGTGGCTTTCGGCATGAACTGACTTTAACACACAGTGTGGAACAGCGCTGCAGCAGCGGGTTCGCTTGCGGCGCCGAAAACGTGATGCGGCCTTTAGCGTAAAATGATTTCGAGATGCTGCTTGAAGAATTCAATTACGAGCTGCCAAAGGAGTTGATTGCCCAGCGGCCTTTGAAGGAGCGGGACGCCTCGCGCATGATGCTGCTGGACCGCGCCGCGCAGAGCTTCACGGATTGCGCCTTCCGCTCGCTGCCGGAAATTCTCAAGCCCGGCGATCTCCTGGTGGTGAACAACACGCGTGTGTTTCCGGCGCGCCTGCTGGGCCGACGGCGCGGGACGCAGGCGCAGACCATTGGCAAGGGCAATCCCGCCGCGCGCGAACACCTGACCGCGGAAGTTGAACTTCTGCTCACGCGGAATGAATCGGGAGACGTGTGGCAGGGGCTGGTGCATCCCGGGCGCAAGATTCGCACCGGCGAGGTGCTGGTTTTTGGCGGCGGCGAGCTTGAGGCGGAAATTCTCGGGCGGGGCGAACGCGGCGTGCGCAGGGTGCTGCTGCGGGCGCGCGAGGGCAGCGTGGCCAGCGCCATTGACCGCCTGGGGCACGTTCCGCTGCCGCCCTACGTGGGCCGGCCCGATGAAGCCGCCGACCGCGAAACCTACCAGACGGTTTACGCCAGGGTGCGCGGCGCCGTTGCCGCGCCCACGGCGGGCTTTCATTTTACCGAGCGGGTTTTTCGCGCCCTGCAGGAACGAAAAGGCGAGACCGTTGAAATCACCCTGCACGTGGGGCCGGGAACGTTCCGCCCGGTGCAGACCGAGCGCGTGGAAGACCACAAAATGGAGTCGGAGCAATTTGAGATTTCTGAGGCTGCGGCAGCCTCTATCAACGCGGCTCTTGCTGAAGGGCGCCGCGTCATCGCGGTGGGCACCACGAGCGTTCGGACCCTGGAATCAGTGGCGCTCCAGAACGAGGGGAAAATTGTTCCCTGCCGCGGCGACACGGACCTCTTTATCACGCCGGGATTCCGCTTCCAGGTGGTTCGCGGGCTGCTCACCAACTTCCACCTGCCGAAATCGACTTTGCTGATGCTGGTCTCGGCGTTTGCCGGCCGCGAGCTTATCACCCGAGCCTACCAGCATGCCATCGAGGAACGCTACCGCTTCTACAGTTACGGCGACTGCATGTTGATCCTTTAGCATTGCGCCCCGCGCAATGGTTTGCCCTACGTCGTCATTCCGAGGGCCGGTGCTCTTCCGGCCCGAGGAATCTGCTTCTGCGCGAGAGCGAAAGCAGATTCCTCTCCCGCTTTGCGGGATCGGAATGACGGGCGCTACGCCGCGTTCCAGAAAGTTACGAGGGACGCAACACTAACAAAATGTTTTCCGAAACGCGCTCTGGGTCTTGATGATTTTGTAGCCCAGCTTCTGATAAAAGGCGTGCGCGTCTTTGCGCAAGATGTTTGAGCGCACGCAGACGGACTTCAATCCTTGCGCTTTGGCCCAGCCCTCGGCGCGTTCCACCAGGACCTTGCCCGCTCCCTGGCCGCGGAAATCTTCATCAATCACCAGGCCGCCGATTTCGATTTCGCGGTCGCTTTCCAGCGACTCTTTGACGAAGACGTGGATCCACCCGGCGATGGTCCCACTTTCGTTTTCCGCCACCCAGACGGCGTGTTCGGGGTCGGCGAGCAGGTGGCGAAGGCGGCGCCGCATGTCGCCGGCGGAGCAGGGATAGCCCAACTGCCCGGAAAGTTCGGCCAGGCGGCCGGCATCCTCCATCTGCGCGGCCCGAATATTCATCGTGCGAGGCTTTCCTTTTGCGGTTGCCATTTTTCTCCTTCGGCCGGCGGGCCCGCCATTGCGGAATTCTACCGATGGATCCGCAGGCGATAATTCAGCACAGACTCGCCGTCTGCGGGCACCGGCACATGGAACCTGAGGGAGAAGGCCGAGGTCTTCTCATACTTGTAATTCGATTGCAGCATGGTCCACGTTC
>JAJYJL010000926.1 GCA_021789565.1 Acidobacteriota bacterium | reverse complement strand
ACATCCCGGCGGTCAAAAATACTAGGAAGTTCCTGGCGCTGTCAAACGTTGTGTGCGACTCGTGGAATGCGCAGGCGTGGCCAGCCACTCAAAACATACTCTCACGGGAGGAGGCACTCTTCTGAACCTCACTGCATGAAAACGATGCTCTTTAAGCGGGAAAGTGGTTCCGAGAAGTCGAAGACGTCATCGCTGGAAGGATCGTATTTTTCGGTAATGCCCAGGAACCGGGCTTCGGCAGGCTGGGTGGTGGGCATGAGGTACTTGCCCTGTTCAAACTGACCATTCCGCAGCTTCAGAGTGATTTTACCATTCTGAAATTCAACCCGGGCAATCTTGGAGAATTCCTGGACGTCCGCACCGCCCCCGTCCAGCAACAAAGGGAAGGAGGTGATGGCAGGCACAGACAACAGCAAAGAACCGCGGCCGCCGGGAGGATAGTAGTCGATATACGCGTCAAAAACCTGCGTGGTCCTGCCACTGGTGTCCGTCACTCTGGCGGTGTATCCGAAACGCTTCCAAAGTTCGACAATACTCCGCCTTTGAGTACGAGAACTGGTGACAACGGTATAGGGCAGACTCCCCTTCGACAGTTGTACCTTTTCAATCCGCATGTCGGGCAGGTCAAAATGCTTATAAATGAGGATCGAGGAATCCTGATGGATCAGGATTGCGTTGCTTTGAATGACGCGCCGGCGTCCATCCGCTGTGGCCTGATAAATCGTATCAGCCTTCAACGGAATTGCCAGAGCGGCAAGAAAAAGGAGCGGCAATATAGCCCTTAGCTGTGGATATCTCAAAACGAGAAAGGCCCCGCCTTTCCTTGAAAACGGGGCCCCGTCGACTCCATGGTGGAATGTTACCCGCTTGCTACTTCTTCTTTTTATATTGCGTTGACACCTTGCCCTGCAGAGTTGCGATCATCTCTTTAGCCGCAGGAGCATTTGGTCCGTTGGGATCCAGCGAGAGGTACTGCTGGAAAGCCTCGACGGTCCCGTCAGGGGCCTTCACCTGGCCGTCCGCCGACATCGTCGCCTTCCCCATGAGCGCCTGCCCTTTCAGGTAATAGGCTTCGGCGTTCTTGGGATCCAGGCTGATGACTTTGTTGAAAGCCGTGAGCGCATCGTCCATCTTCCCGGAGTTGTACATGATGGCGCCGATGTTGAAGTAATACCGGCCGGCGTTCGTGGGGTCAAGTTCGGCGGCTTTCTGGAATTCCGCCTTGGCTTCATCCAGCTTGCCGGTTGAGCCATAGATGCTGCCGAGATTGTTGTGCAGAGCGGCATCATCGGGGGTTAACTGCAGGGCCTTCTGATAGGTTGCGATGGCCTGGTCATTTTCCTTCGCCTTGGCATAGGAATCAGCCAGACGCGCCAGCACCACAGGAACGTTTTTGTCTTTGGCCATTGAAAGTGCCTGCTGGAACGCCGCGGCGGCTTCCTTGTATTGGCCCTGGTTGTACAAGGTGTTCCCTTGATCGAAATACTGCTTGAGTCCTTTGAACTGTTTTTCTTCCTTGGACGCCTCCGCAGCCTGCTTGGCCATTTCAGGATTTTTCTTCATCTCTTCCTGGCGCTGCTGCTTCTGCTGTGCCATTTCTTTTGCGAGATCAAAGTTTACTTCGGTGGGCTCACCCAGGCCGATATGCTTTTCGATGTAGAAAAGGGTCTGCCCGCTCGGACTCTCCAATGTGACCTTGTAATTTCCAATGGGCAGGCCAATGTAAACAAACTCACCCTTCTTGCTCGTCTTGGTCCTATAGCTCGATTTGATGTCCAGCCGGTCAATCACGACGATGCATTTGGCACAAGGACTGCCGTCCTGCTGAATCGCCTTTCCCTGCACACCGCCAGTCTGCCCATAGGCTGGCGCCACCACGCCCAACGCTGCGAAAGCAAACATGGTCCCCAAAACCTTCCGCACTGACAGAAACTTCATTTGAACCTCCTCACCTTATACTGCCCCGAATTTATTCTAGCTTTAACCTTATCGCCGCTCAACCCAATCCTTGCCAT
The DNA here is from genome assembly GCA_021789565.1 of Acidobacteriota bacterium. Next base: position 1,962 of record JAJYJL010000926.1, on the reverse strand, counting down.
TGGTTCGCCGGAAAGCATCAACTCACACGGGACGACTGGGGAGTGTAACGCGGACGGACAGCATAGGCAATAGGGTCTTCAAGGCCCGCCTCTTGAAAAGCGCGCAGGCGCAAGGCACAACTGTCACAGACCCCGCATGCCGCATCCTCCCTCTGGTAGCACGACCACGTCAGATGAAAAGGAGCTGCAAGTTCCATCCCCCTTCGCACAATCTCACTCTTGCGCATGCGGATCACCGGAGTCACGATTTCGATCCTCGTTTCCGGCTTTGTCCCCACGTCAATCACGCGATTAAAAGCCTCGTAATATTCGGGTCGGCAATCCGGGTACCCGGAACTATCCTCCGCCACCGCGCCGATAAAGATCTTGCGGGCGCCAAGCACCTCGCCCCACGAGACGGCCACGGAAAGAAAATGTGCGTTGCGGAAAGGCACGTAACTCGAGGGGATGTCATTACGCTCCAGGTTCACAGCCTCAACAGGGATGTTCGGATCGGTAAGGCTTGATCCGCCGATCTCGCGAAGGTGGTCCAGCCGGCAAACTCGCCGCTGCTCGGCCTGATAGAAGTCCGCCAGCGCGTTGAAAGCCTGCAGTTCCCTGCCCTCGGTTCGCTGGCCGTACGCCACATGCAGCAGGGCCAGCCGATAGTCCCGACTCGCCATCGCTGCGGTTACGCAACTGTCCAGACCGCCACTGGCCAGAACCACTGCCAGGGGCCGCCGGTCAGATGTGGGATTGTCCTTCATCTAAACTCTTGCTCCTTGCATCTCAGCCGGCCAGCACACTCTCTCGCCGGCCCTGCGGAAATTCAACCTTAGACACCCCGGGTTTCAGGGTCCCAGATAAATTTGTGGATCTGCAGCCCCACCCGTACCTGCAGGTTGTCGCGCAGAATCCACTCGGCAAGTTCGAGCGGCGGCAACTGGCCGAATACCGGAGAAAAAATAATTTCATCCACAAGGCCGGCCAGCCTATGCTTCTCCATAAAATCACGGGCGTAGAGATAATCCCGCTCATCAAGCACCACAAACTTGATCTGGTCCTTACGTTCCAGAACGTCAAGGTTCGCCGGATTAAACTTTCCGCTCTCTCCACTGCCCGGGCATTTGACGTCCAAGATCTTAACCACGGGCCGGGCAAGGTCTCCCACAAAACGCTCACCGCTGGTTTCAATCAGGACGCGGTAGTCTTCAGCCAGCAGGCTGTCAGCAAGCCCCACCGCCTCCTTCTGGAGCAGCGGTTCGCCTCCGGTCAATTCCACCATTTTCCCGCCCAGTTTCCGCACACGCTCGAGAACCTCTTCCGGAGCCATCTTCTCTCCTCCGTGAAAAGCATAGGCCGTATCACACCAGTGGCAGCGGAGATTGCATCCCGTAAGGCGAACAAACACGCAAGGAAGGCCCGCAAAAGAGGATTCACCCTGGATAGATTTGAAAATTTCGGTTATGACCATTGGACTTAAAAGTAACTCACCCTTTATCTTACCTGATTTTCGCCTGACTGCGCAGGCTGTCAACCGCTCAGGCATGAGGTCAAATTCAGATTTCGGGCTTGAAGAATGGCTTGCGGCGGGCAAACGAGCTCCCGGCAGATCCCCTTGAGAATGCAGACGATGGCCGCCCATTCCCCGCCGCTATCGTGGGGGCGGCGCAGTCGAAGGAGGCGCCGGCTTGCCGTCAATGGTGAATGGCTCCATATATCCTGCCCCGAATCAAGGTCCCAGTCGTCCGTTTGTTGCCAGACGGATCCTGCCGAGGGGAATATACATCCGCCGGCATTTGCGCGCAAGATTTCACAGTAAGGGGCTCGTCCACACAAAAAGCCAAAGCCGCCATGGGTGAACGATTGAGGAAAACAGTCCCACCGCGTTATAGTGAATATCGCCGGAGGGGCAAGCGGGAACAGGAACAGGATTTTCCCTCAGAAAACACTGCACACTACGGGGAGAAACCAGTTGATTAG
>JAJYJL010000925.1:2492-3983 GCA_021789565.1 Acidobacteriota bacterium | reverse complement strand
CATGAATAGCACATCGGTTGCACCGCAGGTCTTTACTCTCGATGGCGTCTTTGATCTTCCCTTCGGGCAAGGCAGACACTTTTTCCGGAAGGTCTCGGGCCCGGTTAACAATGTGATCGGCGGCTGGCAGTTGGCCACCATCTATTCATGGACCGGCGGAACGTGGATGAGCGTAGATCCCAGCCTCGTGCAGACGGGTAATCCGAGCATTCCCTCGAGCAAGCGGGCAATGTTCAACAGTCCTCAGTGTGTCGGCCAATGTGTGGAATGGTTCGCCGGGAATTTCAACCCCGCGCTGGCAACCAACGTCCAAGGCGCCCTCGTTCAGCCCGTGGTACGAAAGGCCGGACCGAACTGTTCAGGGCAGTTTAATGGCCAGGTTGCGGTCACCTTATACAACGAGCCAGGGACGCCTTGCTACAACGCCCCCTGGAGCGGATTTTTCTTCCCCTATCCTCGCGCCAACATTATCGGGCCTGGAGCGTGGAACGACGATCTCTCCATTTACAAGCACTTCAAGATCGGGGAGAGACTCGATATGCGCTTTTCTGGCGACTTCTTCAACGCCTTCAACCACCCGAACGACCCTACCCCAAACGCGAGTACGGGGCTGCAAGACTTGGGGCAGCAAAACACTACTTTCAATCAGCCGCGCGTCATTCAGTTGTCGCTGCGCCTGCGATTTTAGCATTGGGTCTTCATCGGGACGGAGGCCGTGCCCACGGCTCGGCCTCCGTCTTGAACTTGCCCTTGCCACTCGTGCGGCATGAATATCTCCGCAGAGGACGCCAGGCATCTCCAGTGCGAGCCTCACGGTGCGGACACGCTGAAAATCTCTGAAAAGGGGAAAGAACCGGGTTGGGCTGGATGGCAAGCGGGGGCATTCATCTCCTAAAACGCAAGCTTCTTGTTCACATCCCAACGGTGTGCCTATGGGCTTTCGTCTTAAGCTTGGCCGCCGCGCCACACGGGTTCAGCCAAGCAAGCCCCCCGCAATCCCAATCTCAACTGACGAAAGGGCTTGAGCTCTTAAGCGCGGGCCGGCTGAGCGAGTCGGTAAAGGCTTTCAACGAGGCCAAGCAGGCCACGCCGCTCGATCCTCGCCCTTATTTTTATTGCGGCATGGCGCTGGCTCAGGCAGGACGTTTGCCGGACGCTGCTGGCGAATTATCTGAAGCAGTTTACCTGGCGCCAGCGGAGCCTGAATACCGCATCTTTCAAGCCCACCTGTTCGTGCTGCTCAAGCAGACCCACGCTGCAGAAAAAACGCTTGAGATCTTCCAGGACGCCCGCGGGCTTGGGCAACTCAGTCCGGCCTGGCTGCGGCTTCTGGCCGATGATTATTATCGCCTCGGGATGGCGAACGATGCGCTGCGGGCTCTCGACCGCTGGGCGGCGCTCGACCCCAAGGACGCTCGCGTTGATCTCTATCGCGGCCAGGCGTATGTGCTCGAAGGGCAATTTGACAAGGCCCTCGAGTTTTTCGTGAGC
>JAJYJL010000925.1:0-2482 GCA_021789565.1 Acidobacteriota bacterium | reverse complement strand
CCGGCCGGGAAGCAGGCCCTGTTGAAAGCAGTGAGCGAGGACAGGAATAATCCCGATTATGTTTCCGAGCTCGCGTTAGTGGACCTGACCATGAACGATCCGAACGGTGCGATCGAGCGCCTCCAAAGCGTGGTGTCGGAAGGGACCCGATTTCCAAACATTTTCTATGTCCTGGGAACGGCCTACCGCAGCCAGGGTGACCAGGAGCGCGCGGCCGAATATATGGCGAAGTTCCAGCAGGTAACCGCAGCCGACCGGGATCGAAAGGAGCGAACGTTGGCGGCGGAAGGCCCCCTTGCGCAGGCCGAGCGCGAACTGGAGCAAGGGCACGCGGCGGCAGCCCGCGCGCTTTTCGAAAAGGCCGCCCGGCTCAACCCGAATCGCTGGAAACCGCGCGCTTTTCTCGGCGAAATGTTCTTGAACGAGGACCGGCTCGACCTGGCCTACCCTCAACTGGTCAAGATGGAGCGGATCGACGCCTACTCTCCAGTTGGCAATTTCCTCATGGCCAGATACTGGTTCAAGCGCGGCGACTACGAGCAGGCCAAGGTTTATGCCGAAAAAGCGCGTGCCGTCCGGCCGGACAATTCCGAGCTTTACGTTTTCCTGGGAGATGTCTATATGCGCTTGGGCGAAAAACAGAAGGCGGTTCAAGATGAAAAAATCGCTTCCGGTCTCGCTTCAAACCGTTCCGGTCTCGAAGTCCGGACCGAAAATCCGGAGGCGGGCGGGCAAAAATAGGGGGTTCGGGCCGATTGCTTACATGATCTCGAGATTGGGACGGCGCGGGACGCGATCGCGGATAAATGCAAAACGAGGAAATGATGACAGACCACTTTAACCGCCAAGGTACGACCATGATACGAAAGGGCATCCTGCTATGCTCGGGGATTCTGGTCGCCGCGGCGACGTTTCCCGTCAGAGGCAGGGCCAGAACTTGGTACGTGGGACCCACTCGGACGTACACAACGCCGTGCCAAGTCAGCACGCTGGTGGCGGATGGTGACACGGTCTATATTGACTTTTCTCCATCGAACGCGCCGGGCGTGGGCTACTATGGCGACACCTGCACGTGGACCGCGAACCATCTCAGCTTGATCGGCGTGCTCAGCTCCACTGGGCAGCGGCCGGTGCTCAATATTGGGGGAACAGCGCCTGCCGAGGACCAAGGCGTCTGGGTCTTCTAGGGAAGCAACTCAACGGTTGAGAACATGGAATTCGAGAATGCCGCGATTTCCAATCATCTGGGGGCGAATGCCGCCGGCATCCGCTCCGATGGGGTAAACCTTACGGGGATCAATTGCTACTCGTTTTACGTTCATGGGGTGTGCGCGACATAGAGGTGGAAGTGAGGTTGCATGGCTGCGATTGACTTGTCACCCCAACTCGTGTTCTATTTGACATATTGTCGGCGCTCAAGAAAGTCGCCGACGGGCGCTATGATGCTTTCGAAGAGCAATCACGCAAGGCAAAGGGCAGTCAAAAGCGGCTTCAGTAACCTTTTGCCTGGAACATGCCAGCGTCCCTCCAAGCTGACCATCATCATTAGCGGCCCCCTCGGGGGCTGACTCGTTCTTTCTGCAAAGCTCATTGTGAATATTCAGCAACGTGCAGTTCGCTGAAGGCGATCCAAGTGTCACCCAACTTCGAAGCCAAGAAACAATGGAAATGATCGCTCTACATGAGACGAAGCCATGCCAGCCCGGGGGAGCGCCGGTGGCTTGCGGGCCCGAGACTTGCTCCTTTTGGTTCCTTGCGGGGCAAGAGAGGACTTGTTGATGAACTCACTCAATGGTTCCGAAATCCTGATCGAGAGTCTGTTGGAAGAAAACGTGAAAGTGATCTTCGGGGTGCCGGGCGGTGTGCTGCTGCCCTTTTACGATGCGCTTTACAAAGGGAAATTGCGGCATCTGCTGGTCCGCCACGAACAGGCCGCGGCCTTCGCGGCGGATGGCCACGCGCGGGTTACCGGCCAGCCCGGCGTCTGCGTCGGGACCTCCGGCCCCGGCGCTACCAATCTGATCACGGGTCTTGCCTCCGCTTTGATGGATTCGATCCCGATTGTCGCATTGACCGGGCAGGTGGCAGCGGAGATGATAGGCAAAGATGCATTTCAGGAAGGCGATACGATCGGAATCAGCATGGGCGCCACCAAGTATTCGGTTGTGGTGCGTTCCGCGGCGGAGATTCCACGTGCGCTTCACCGAGCCTTCCGCATTGCTGTTTCAGGGCGGCCGGGGCCGGTCCTCCTCGATATTCCTAAAAGCGTGCTGATTGAAAGGGCGGAAGCGGACTGGGGAGGCGTCCACGCGCCTGCCCAGCCGGAACGCCGCCGTGAATGGCATCAAGCGGATATCGAGCGGGCGGCGAAAATGATTCTACGCAGCCGCCGGGCGGTGCTTTATGCGGGCGGAGGCGTGATCGCTTCGGGTGCGGCGAACGAACTGCGCGAGCTGGCGGATCTGACCGGGGTTCCCGTTGC
>JAJYJL010000924.1 GCA_021789565.1 Acidobacteriota bacterium | reverse complement strand
AAGAGACTTCATCATCGTCAATTTCGGCGGAGGATGGAAATCCAAGCGATGGGCTCCAGTAAACTACGCTGAGTTGATTGCCGCCCTGGCTGCACAGGCGCCATTTGATATTCTGGTAACGGGCTCAACACAGGAAAAGGAGGTGGCGCAGGACATAATCGCGGGCGCAAACACAACGCGCGCAAAGTGGTTTCCAAGCACATTGCTGCAGTTCATTGCGCTCGCCCGGCGGGCAAGACTGCTGATAGGGGGCGACACCGGACCGCTCCACATGGCGGCGGCGGTTGGCACGCCGATTGTGGCCATCTTCAATGCCGCTGATTCGCGGAACACTCCGGAGCGCAACGGTCCGTTCAATCCGTCAGACATCGTCCTATGCGGTTCCAGACCATCGAATCGTGAAGCAAATTCGAAGCACCTGAAATATCTTGAAGGGGTCAGTGTTGAGTTCGCGGTAAAGGCGGCGCTCCAACGGCTGGGAATGAGCCATGGCTAAAGGTTTTTCAGACTTTGTTGCACGCTGGCGGGTGCCGTTTGGATTTGTGCTGGGCGTTGCCTATCTGGTTTTTGCGCAGCCGACCCTGCCGCTGCTGATTGCGGGTTCATTCGTGGCCCTGGTGGGCCTGGGAATCCGCGGTTACGCCGCCGGCCACCTGCAGAAAGATCAACGCCTTGCCGTAAGCGGCCCCTATGCCTACACGCGCAATCCGCTGTATCTGGGTAGCCTGCTGATCGGCATCGGACTGGTCCTGGCCGGCGCGCAGTGGATGCTGGGAGTGGTATTTGTCGTGTTCTTTCTGTCGGTGTACCTCCCTGTCATGCGCCGCGAGGAAAGGAACCTGCAGCAGCGCTTTGGCAAACCCTTTGAACAATACGCAGCCGCCGTTCCGCTGCTCCTTCCCCATCGAAAGCCTGTAAGGCTTTCGCAGGAAAAGTTTGATTGGAAGCGATACCGCAAGAACCGCGAGTATGAAGCGGCACTTGGTTATCTGATGGGAATCATTTTCCTGGTGGCAAAGATTCTGCTACGTTAATTAAGGGCGCAGGTTTCCTTTAGACGGTGAAATGCGTCTAAGCCAAGTATGACACTCTGCCGGTCCTGCATCGCGGTGGCCGTGGCGTTCCTCCTGACGGCTGGAACAATGGGCGGCGCGGAGCGCGAAGAGACCAAGCCGCGGCCCTTCAGCCCCGGAGAAACGCTTACTTATGATGTAAACTGGTCCGTTTTCCCCGCAGGGAAACTTACCGCGACGCTCCGCAAGGACGAGGAAGGCTCCGGCGATTCCTTTGTAGTTACAACCACGGCCCAATCACAAGGATTCGTGTCGCTGCTTTACAGGGTGCAGGATGAATTCCGGTCCGTCTTTAATCCGAAAACACTTTGTTCCGTACAGATATCCAAGCAGATCAACGAAGGGACCCGGCACAAGATTACAAAGATCATGTTCGACCACCGGCGGGGCCTGGCGATTCTGGATGAGCACGACGCGAACGGCGGAAAGAATCCGCCCAAGCATGACGAGCACGCAATCCCTCCCTGCGCCCAGGACATCATCACGGCCTTCTACTACGTCCGCAGCAAACCGCTGCACGTTGGCCAGGAGTTGAAGCTCGCCGTCAATGACGGGTCAAAGACAAAGATGGTTGTGGTGAGAGTAACAGCGCGAAAGAAACTCCAGACCCCGCTCGGCATCCATGAAGCTTTTCGGGTTGAGCCCTCCGTTTTCGGCAACCTTTACGAGAACAAAAAGGGGAAACTTGTGGTCTGGTTCAGCGACGACGAATATCACTACCCCTTGCGAATCCGTGCAACGTTGAAGCTGGGCGCCATCACCGGTACGCTGACATCCGTCACGCCGGCTCCACCCGGATATTCCCATTCCGCTGCGCCTGACGAAAAGACTCAAGAAACGCAGAACACGGCAGCACTCAGATAATCTTGTATTTCTCGGCCAGGATCCGTTGCAGCCTGGGGCGGTAGATTAGATCAAACGTTTGACCCTTGTCAGGAAAAAGATCGAGGGCGAATTGGCGGGTGGCGGCCACCATTTCGGAGGCCTGCTCAATGGGCAGATTTTCCTGCTGAAGAGTGCTCGTCACCAGGTCCATTACGAGTTGAAGCCTTCTGACTTTTCGAGCCTCTTCCTGAATTTCCGCTTCGGTTGGCACTGTCACCCCGCTTCGAGTTGAATCCCCAGACCCCTATTATAGGCCGGAAGAACTCAAAGCGGGAGCTGCCACGCCTGACCACTTGAAAATCTTGGAACTTCCATAGCATTGGACGGTAAGAGAGGGTCCCGCCAGATCGATGGTGACGGCTCCGTCGCTCGCTGTTGCAAATACAGGAATGTCGGCGGAGCCCGGAGTATCTGAGTGGATGAAGATTCTCCTCTGGGGAATTTTGCCACTGCGGCCGGTCTCCAGCACAATCCGCGGATTCACCAGCTCCAGGAATTTCTTTTGAGTGGTCGTATTAGAAAGCGGGCGCGCAGCTTCTAGCACATCGCTGGAAAGGTCCATCCCGGATTCCACCAATTGTTTTTCCACGCGCTCATCAGTATTGCCACCTAAGAGAATGCCGCTCTGGTGGTCCGCAATGCGTAGCACCAGCGGCCTGTCATTCAGCGGCATTTGCGGATCGTGCGAAACCGATGATGGCCACAAAACCTGGATGCCCGCCTGTGCCAGGCGTTCGCCATCGCCCGCTGATAAATCACGAATCATAACATTCCCTTCTCGCGCCGCATGCATCAGGGCAAGATCATCGCGATCGTACGTCATCGGGCTCAGCCAGAGTTCTCTGACCTTGAAGTTGCGTAGGACCGCCGCCATGGCGTTGCTATTCTCATCACCGCCCACATCAAGGACTGCAATATCAATCTTTTTGATGCCGCGCGACCACAGATATGGAGAAACAATCTCCTCACCTGGATTCCACCGGCCGATTTCCGGCCCGAACCGTTCCTGCCCGCCGGCGTCCACCAGCAGGGTAGTACCGTCCGGCAGAACGCTGAAGATAGCCTGACCCCGGCCGCAATCGAGTGCCGTCACATCGAGCATGTCTCGTGGAATTTGCGGGGCGAATGGATACAAAACTACCAGCGCAGCGAATGTTATGAACAAGCAGCCGGAGACGACCACAACACGTTTGCTGCGGCCCAGTGCCAATGCAACGACGACCAGGGCCGCCGCAAAACCCACAGCCACCCACAGCGGCGGACCAGGAACCCGATAAGACATCCACGAGGGTTCGCCTCGGAATTCGGTCAAGGCCAGCAGCGCGCTAGTGAGCCAAAACAACAGTTTCCCCGGCAGCACGGCAACCGCCGGGAAAGTGGCGGCAAGCAGCACCGTGGGCACTGCCAGTGCGATCAGCACCGTCATCAGAGGAAAGGCGAGCGTGTTCAAACCGATTCCGACGATAGTAATCCGATGAAAAGTCTCCGCCATGGGCATCAGGAGTCCAATCTGAATAATGGCCGAAAACAGCACCAGATCTGCGGCCCACAAGCCAATTCGGAATGGGATTGTGACCATCCACTCGCAAAGAACAGGATGCCGATCGAGCCAGGGGAACCTCGTCTTGAGTCCGCCAATGGCCATTCGCATTGCTACCCGGAATTGGGCATGGCGCGGCGATAAGTTGATGTCTCGCTCCGGGTCTTTCAGGCGAAACAGTGCGTTCCGATAAGGAATCGTCGTACGCTGAAGGACAGGAAGCGCGAGGCCGGCAATCAGCAAGGCTGCTGAAAACGACAGCGCGAATCCTGCCTCAAAAAGCCAGGCCGGCCTGTGAAAGAGCAGAATCAGCGCTGCGAGTCCGACCGCGTTTAAGGCCGACCGATCGCGATAAAAATATCGGCCCACCAAATAGGCCGCGATCATCAGCGAGGCGCGCAGCGTCGGCGCCCGCTGCTCGACTAACAGCGAATACGTTCCCAGGAAGACCAGAAGGCATCCCGCTCTCCACGATTCGCCCACCCGCAAAAGATAT
>JAJYJL010000923.1:3701-4003 GCA_021789565.1 Acidobacteriota bacterium | reverse complement strand
CCGGGCCGGTTTACCAGGCTGGAACACTCTCTGGAAATCCCTTGGCGGTGGCGGCCGGGCTGAAAACTCTGGAAATCCTGCAGCGCCCCGGAACATACGCGCGCCTGGAAGCTTTGGGAGCCAAACTGGCGTCGGGCCTTGCGGAAGGGGCGACGAGCGCGAAGGTTTCCCTTACCGTCAACCGCGTGGGTTCCATGCTGACGCCCTTTTTTACCGCAGGACCCGTTACGGATTACGCTTCTGCCCGAGAGTGCGATACGGCATTCTTTGCACGGTTTTTCAGGGCTCTTCTCGATAAGGGA
>JAJYJL010000923.1:0-3691 GCA_021789565.1 Acidobacteriota bacterium | reverse complement strand
GTCGCAATTTGAGACGGCGTTTGTTTCTCTGGCGCATTCCGATGAGGATATCGATAAGGCCGTCCGAGCCGCCGCGGAGTGCTTCAAAGAGGCCGGAAAGGGAAGTTAGTAATTCGCGCGCGAGAGAACCGTTACGATAGGAAGTAGTTGCGGCAAGCCTGGCGAACTGCAGGGCCGTCGAGGTGGGGTTCTTTGCCTTGGTAGCGCGCAGCCCAGCAGATATGCTGTACGATATCCCGGGGATAACAGGCCCGCAGCGGCTGCTGGAGCGCGGCAAGCAGACTCAGCACACCATCGACCACTCCTGAATCATACACGAGGTGGTACTCATCGCAGACGCGCCGGAAGATTTCGTGAAACTGGCCGGGAGGCACAAAATCCACTTTGATCTTGGTTTGGATCCGCCGCAGGAACGCTTCGTCGGCGAGCGTCCTGGGGTCGAGGTTGGTGGCAAAGGCCACGAACAGGTCAAAGGGAATTTCCAGTTGTTTGCCGCCCGTCAGGTTGAGGAAATCGATTCTCCGGTCGAGAGGGACAATCCAGCGGTTCAGCAGGTCTTCAGGGCGCATACGCTGGCGTCCAAAGTCATCAACAATCAAAACGCCGTTATTGGCCTTCATTTGCAGCGGGGCGGAGTAGAATTTGGTAATCGGGTTGAGCTGCAGGTCAAGCGCCTCCAGCGTCAGCTCTCCTCCTACAACTACGCGCGGCCGCCGGCAAAGAACCCAACGCCGGTCATAATCTCCCAGGCCCTCCTCTTCAAAACGCCCGTGCAGCTGCGGGTCATAAACTGTGATGATCTGCCCGTCGACTTCCACTGCGTAGGGAATCCACACGCGGTCGGCGTAGATGCTGGGCAGGGTTTCAGCGATCGCCGTCTTTCCGGTTCCGGCCGGGCCGTAAAGGATAATGCACCTGCCGGAAACAACAGCGGTGCCCAGTTGATTCAGAGTTTCCTCGGTGATCACCAAATGTTGAAAGGCTTTTTCGACATTGGCGGGACGGACGTCCGCGTCGCGAATGGTCTGAGCGCGCACCCTGTCAATGTAATCCGGTAAAGAGACGGGAGCGGGGCCGCTGTAGTGGTTCAGCCCTAGATATTCCAGGGCGCGCATCCGCCCTCCGGAGGTTATGGCGATACGGTGAATGGTTCCGAGCATTCCGGTCACTTCGCAGACCTGTTCCTTGCGGAGCCGCTCGAAAATTTCCTCAACAATCGACAGGCTGAGGCACATCCGCTTGCTCAGGTCGAGTAGCGTAATTTCCCCCACCAGGTAGAGGATTTTGACCGCCAACTCTTCCATCAGGTTGCGCCGGATGCCGAGATCGCTCAGTTTTTTCGGTATCGCAATTTCTGCGGTGAGCATCTTGATTGTTCTCCCAGGTGTTGCGCCCATCCCAGGCGGCCTCCGCGCCCGCTTCGCTCCGATCCTGCCTGCAAGTCCCCGTGACGGTTAGGTTGCCGGGGATCAAAGCGTCTTCAAGGCTCCTAGGGGCACAAATTCTCTTCAGCCGGACGATAACCTCGTTGAAGCGCCGACCCCTGCCGCATAAAGAAGCCAGGGTGCAACTTTCCATAGAACTTGCTGGGATGGCAATAATAAAAACCTGAACGCCGGTTAACCCATACCCTGACGGCCATGTTGTGGGTGTCCTTGGGACTGGCGCTTAGTGTTGGCAGCCAGGTGAGGCCTGGCCGTTTGGCAAGCACCGGCGCAAGTATCGCAAGCGCAACGAGAAGCGCAACAACAATGGCAACCGGCACTACGGCTGAACGTGAAGCCATTTTTTATCTCCTCTCAACCGGGCCAGCTTTTAAGTTTTACCCTCCCCACGGTGAGAAGAGAAAATACACCGCCGACGGGGTTGACCCATGGCCCGCTGTGGAATTAAACACAGCCGCCTGCCTAAAAAAAGCCGCTCTCGGCCTTAAGCCCTGACGCTGGTCTCGAATTTTGCAGCGCCATTTAAGGTTGCATGTGCGGCAACCGACGATGCCTGACTGGGTTTGGGCAATGGTCCAATCTCGAGCATATCTCCAACGTGCGTCCTGGTTCGGAAGACGGTGTGGGGTGGCAATTCAAGCACACTATCTGCTTTAAGGACGACCTTGGAGATTCGAAACGGGCGAACGTGCTCTTCAATGTGCACTACGTGGTTGGTCCGGTCGAGAAACACCAAATCGATTGAGAACATCATGCCGATGGTGTGAACACCATAGGAAGGGACGATCCACAGTCCCTGCCCTGGTCGCACCCACCTACGGGTTCTTCCCAATAGACCAATGAGCCTGCTCAGGTACGTGTCAGCGACACTGGCGCTTGTGGCGACGAATGTTTCGCGCGTTTTGTTATACACGTAAACCTTTTTCAACTCATTGTTGCCCACGTTTTGCGCTCCGTCCTCAAGGTAGCAGCACTCCTAGCTAGTCGCGCGAGGCCTGCCGCTTCCGGCGCCAGATAATGATGTATAGAACAACGATAGCTGCGACTCCTGCGATAATCCGAATGGTTGTTACGTCCATGGTCTATTCTCCTCCCTAACTGGAATAAATTGACTTACCTTTCCTTCCCAACGTGCGTGTTCCAAAGACTCTTTCCACCGTTACTTCTTCATCAGCAAAAATTGGCGATAAATGGTAATCATCGCTGGACCAAGAATAACAACGAACAGAGCGGGGAAAATAAAAAAGACCAGCGGCGGCACCATTTTGACGGTCGTCTTGGCGGCCATTTCCTCGGCCCGCTGGCGGCGTTTGACGCGCATATCGTCGGAGTGTACTCGCAGCGATTGAGCGACACTGGTGCCAAAGCGGTCGGTTTGGATCAGCATGGCAACCAGGGACTTGATGTCATCCACGCCGGTTCTGGACGCCAACTCCCGCAAGGCCTCAATTCGGGTCCTGCCCACTCGAATCTGGGCGTTCACCATGTCAAGCTCCTCGCACAGTTCCGGATGTGTGATTCTCAATTCCTGAGAAACTCGCATAAAAGCCTGGTCGAGTCCCAAGCCCGCCTCAATACAGACCACCAGAAGGTCAAGCGCATCCGGCAAGGCCAGTCGAATGGTGTGCTGGCGTTTTCGGACCTTCCACGTCAGCCACATGTCGGGCGCGAGAAATCCGGCGAGACCTGCAAAGGCCAGAATGAACAGAGGGTTCATCAAGTAAGCGCCCGTAAAGTAGACGGTGCTCAGAAGGATAATGGGCATCAGGATTTTAGCGCCCCGCATGGCCATGACGGCTTCCGGGCGCCGGTAACCCGCCCGCACCAGCAGGCGTTGGGTATGGGAAAGATCTTTGGTGGAAGTTGGCAGGAATTTGCCGACATCGCTTAGGACGCGCGCCGCCGTCTGCTTCTGCTTTTCGCGGAAGGTGGTCTTTTTCCGGACAGTAAGCGGCTGCCAAAGCCGCGCCAAGCGGTCTGCGATGGGCAGCTCCACGGGCGAAAAGGCGTAAACCAGCGCCCCTGCGATGACCAATACCGCCAGAAATGTAAGTCCCGTTGCAACCCAAATCATTTTCGCGCTTCCCCTTTGTTGACCCTAAACCTCGATATTAACGATCTTCCATAACATAATCGAACCGATGATCTGCAAGCTTGCCGCTACCGCCAGCACGATCGGCCCAAATGGATCATGGAACAGCGGTCGCATGTAATTGGGGTTCAAAGTCCGCAACACCATCACCATG
>JAJYJL010000021.1 GCA_021789565.1 Acidobacteriota bacterium | reverse complement strand
AGGCTCGCGATGATCATCAAGGGGAGTCGGAACGCAGATGATGATGGCGTCCATGTAGCTCAGTTTCGCAAAGTCGTCGGCCGGCGTAAACCGGCCCTGTTCAACTTCCTCGGCGATTTCACGTTCCGGAATATGTTTGATGTACGAGTTCCCTCGGCCGAGGGCCTCGATCTTTACCGGATCGATGTCAAACCCTGTGGTCGGAAATCCCTTTTTCGCGAAAAGGAGGGCGATGGGCAGCCCGACGTAGCCCATTCCCACCACTCCGACCCGCGCGGTTCTCTCCTCCACTCGACTTTTAAACTGCCTCAGGATATCGCTGTGGACATCAGTACTTCTTGTCAGCAATGTTGTGGAAACCATAGTCATCCTCCAACAAACGGTACGTCAACACCGGCAAACGGGGCCAGCAACCGCGTTAATGCGAAGCGTGGCGGGAAACCGGAGGTTGGGTGCGTTTACTCTTGGAGCAAAGAAGGTTTGTCTAACATTGGCGGGACTCGAATGCCTGCCGCTCAAGTTCCGGTTCGAACGCGCAGATCCGTCCGAATGGGATCTCGCAATTCCTCTGAGAAGAAAGTTGGCGTCGTGCGAAAAATGAGGTCAAGGCCGGGCTTCTGAAACGCTACCGCAGCGACGTATCCCTCCCGCGGTGAAAAGGAGTGGATGTGCCATTCAGCCGGAGCGTCTGCTGGCGATGATGATTGTGCAAGCGTCGAAGCGTCAGGTTGCGGCACGAGGCGAGGGCGGGCCTTTCGACAGCTTTGCAGCCCGTTCCCGGCAGCCTTCAAAAGGGCTTCCTTGCGCGTCCAAAGATCAAAGAACCGGCTGATGCGAAGTTCCTTTGGCAATGCCATCAAGCTCTCAGTTTCCGCTTGCGAAAAAGTCTCGCCTGCAACTCTTTCGCAATGAGGAACTTGCTGAATCTGCTCAATGTCCACGCCGATGGGGCAAGCCCCAGTGAAACCGTAAAGAGCCACATCCCCGGAATGGGAGAGGTTGAAATGAATCCCGTCTGTTTCAAAATGGCGGTTAGGTTCAGGTTTCCCGTTTGGCCCCATGTAGAAATCCAAACGGGAAGGGGAGCACCCGACATACGCGCCCAGGAGCATGCGGAGCATTCCGTGACGGATGATAAAGTCATCCTTGTCACGGGGAAGTCGGAATCGCTCGGCCCGCGCCCGTTCCCAGGATGACAAAACAGACCATAGAGCGGGCACGGCCAGGTCAAAATCGCGCAGACTTGCCCACCAGAGGTGCAGTTCCTCTTTTTTGATTTGTGGCGGAACGACGAGGTGCATTGGAGATAGAAAGCTGCTCTTGAGTTAAAGTCGCCACGGGGCTGGTCAATACCCAACCCCCTTTTATATAGTTCGCAGGATGCGTGAAAATTTTGAAGGGTGGAAAAGGTTTAACCACAAGCCACTGACCGCGAGTGCTGGAACCTCCTCGGTCGCCAAGCGGCTCTCCCGATGATGAGTCCGCCAGACCTTAAACAGCGCAGAACGCAATGCAATCCGTCGATTGGCTTTCGCGAATGCGCGTTTCCTGCCGGGTCACCTCAGACGGCAGTCGGAAGCTCGCGTTGAGAGGCATTAGACTACGTAGACGAGTTTGTCATCTTCCAGAACGGCATAAGCCAGACGAGCGCGTTCATTGCCGTCGCCGGCAATCTTCCATCCGCTGCCGTTCCTCTCCAGTTTCATCTGTCTCCGCTGACGCCACCATTCGTTAACTTCGCCCGGCAATGGTGTCCAGATGCCAGCGTTCTTTCGCAGTTCGGCAAGACGCCCGAGCAGGCTTCTATAAACGTTCTGTTCACGTTGATTGATGATGTAGTCGGGATGGACAATAAAGTTCATCACACCGTGCTTCTTGAGAACCAGCGATATCTGTTGCTCCCAAAGGTCCAGGCTGTACTGGCGCAAGATGTTGAAGAGCGTGTAATCCTGCGTCATGGTTACCGGAATTTCCAGCATCTTTCCGATGAAGTAGGGGAAGGTCGTGCAGCAGCCTCCAAGCTGAGGATCCAGGTGCCCGACGTTCGGGACCGACATGTCATATTCAAAGTGCAACAGGTTGAACCAGCTGATATTCCGATAGAGAACTCCCGCTCTGAAGCCGCGCGAACCGAATATCTTCCTATACTTCTCGATTTCAGCGGCACGGCGCCTGAATTCCTCGTGGTCTTTGAAAAGGTTGCCATCATGATTGAGATCGTGAACGTTAACCTCAAACCCTCGCCGGCGGATCTCTTCGAGATAAGAAGCCGGAACATCGTAACGGCGCTCAGGAACTACCTGGAATGAAGCTTTGATACCGTAGGAATCGTCGATGTCCATAAGGCGGCTGCAGAAGTCCCTCCCGGGCACAGTCTCGACATCATGGGTCATCACCGCGCAAGCTTGCGCGCCGTCAGGCCAGAACCAGACGAAAGGAATCTGCTTCACGCCTTGCGCTTCCATGCTCAAACGCAAAGCCGTCTCAATGGCAGACTCAACACTGGTATCAACCGGCCAGCGCGGGAACGGCCTGTTCTCCCAGCCCCGCAGGTAGTATCTCTGGAGGTGCCTGCGCGCTGAGACCGGCATCACCGGCCGGAGAACGTAGTACCCCGTTCGCACGAACCGCCGTACCGGCCTGCCGCCGCTCGCCTCACTCTCGCTTTCCAGGTATTTTTCGCAACGGAGATCAGAGACTGCCTTCGCAATATCAAATGGAAGTTCAATCCCTTGACGACTACTCTTTGTGTGGCCCAGCGCGTCGGCCAAAGGGGATTCGGGCTTAAGGGAAGGAGCAAAGGCGGAACATTTTCCGTAGCAAACTGCGTCGGGTCCAAATCTAAAAAGGCCCGCCCTTTCCGATGGATCTCCCCAGACGCCCACATGCACGAATTCCCGGGGACATTGATAGTGGTCAATGAGCACGCGCTCTGAGCGCTTCACTCTGGCTCCACTTTTGCTATCTACAACGGTCACGTTTGTCATGGGAGGTGTCGGCGAAATGGAATAACCAGGAAAAGTTGGTAATAATCATGTCGCTAAGGAAACGGCTCTTTCAGTCTCTTGTCGAAGCATTATTCCACCATTCCTGGGCCTTAGCGTACCCAACGAAGCTGCACGCATCTACGGGTAGTGCACGCCACGGAAGTCAACCTTAGTTTTCTCAAATGTCTCGGCTGCGGTTGTTACCAATCCAAAAACAAAGCCGCTTGGAGAAGGTGTCCCTTGTAACAAGAATAGAAACAAAGCATGTTAGTCCGACCATCATATTCAGGAAGCTTGAAAAGCCCGCTTCCCACACGGTTGCGAAACTCTCTTGATTTCACACTGCCATTCTTGTCTATCACGAAGATAATTTTGCGTGTGCCTCCATGGAAAGGCATTGCCGCTCGCCCGACTAGAATGAGATCAATAGTTGGCCCTGGCATCCGTGGGAAGAATGATGCACCCGAAAAGCACTTAGCCCCGGCGCGAGCAAGACACCAGCAGAGCCCGTCACTTCCAGATTGTCTCCCTACCCATGAGCCTTTTCATTTGCTCATTACGCACAAAATGGATGAGGGCTGAATCAGCGACCCGGGGAACACGCGTCAAATATGCGTGCACAAAACCGTATATACCTCCGATTGACCGCACCACATAAGGCTTGTGCACAGCACGGTAAAGGCAACTGGCAAGGACGAACAGTGGATGATAACCAACGGCGTACCAGATTCGCCCATGTTTCACGCTGTCGTACCACATGCCGTCGGCGCCGCCAACATGGCGGTGGTGAAGGGCGGAAATGTCCGGAATGCTCATTGTGGTCCAGCCTCTCATGCTGGCGCTTGCCTCGTCGACGGTGTCCCAACCGGCGGCTGGCCACAGGCCGCCGATCGCCTCCCAGCATTCACGGCGGTAAACTTTTGTCGCGCCTCTCACGTGGAATTGCGGGTTGCGCTCAATCTTCTTCTCACCGTTGTCAACACAGTAGAGCGTTCCGCCTGCGATCCCAAGCCTCGGGTCCAGGCGGAACCGCTCGATGATTCTCTCAAAATAATCAGGCTCGAAGCTCAGATCACCGTCCAGCTTGACGACAAAGTTCCAGTCACCGCAATTGAGCCGTTTGAAACCCTCGTTAAAGGCTTCGACAACTCCTCCGCCCGACTTCCTGAACCCACGATTTGTCCGGTGAAGCCCTCGAATCCAGGGGTATTGCGAGGCGTAACTGTCAAGGATTTCCGGAGTCTTGTCCGTCGATCCGTCATCCACGATCACCCATTCGGCAGGTCTGATCGTCTGGTTAACGACCGCTTGGATGGTTCTTTCCAGGTGCTCCTCTTCGTCTCGCACCGGAGTAATCACCACATATCTGGTAAACGCACCCATGTTTTCGTCCATATTAATTTCTTATCACTTGCACTCTGGAAAGAGTCGAACGGAACTCGGTTGATCGAGTCTCGTCCCAATATCGATCTGTGCGGCACGAGGCTGACGCAGCATCACATAACGCAAAATCCTGGCTGCGTTTGTCGCACATTGTAAACTCGCAATTGCAACGCCGGCAAATCTGCGGTTTCATCGTCAAGGGTCCTGAGGCGCGGTATATCCGATTCACCATTGCCGAATTCGAATACGGCTGACCTACGCTTCCTGAACCACGCAACAGTGTCGGCCGCAGTCGCGAACCACGTTCCCTTGTCGCGGAGTTCCCTGACCAGATCGATATAAAAGTCATCCCAACATCGTTCAGGAGAAATGCTGCGGTCATGCCAGTTGACAGTGACGACGCCTCCAAACTGAACCGCGTTATCAATGATGCGGGCGACTCTCACATGAGCCTCTGAAGGCGACAAATTCAAATGGGAGGGGAAAAACATGGCGGTATCCATGATGTGGAGCGGTAATTCGAGCAGCCGGCTCGCCCCCAGCGGCTTGTAAGCCTGAGTCGTTCCGGCCCGATAGCCGATCGTCTCGTTGTACCCGATAGTTGAATCGTAATCGGCTCCGGCGTCATCCAGGGCGATCGCTGACTGTCCGCCAAAATAGAGCCAATGCATCCGCACCCCGACACTTTCCACCCTGGTGATTTCGCGGATCACTTCCAGTTCGGCACGTCCACTTGAACTATCAAGCCATGCATCGATGCCGTGAAGCCCGATTTCGCATCCAGCAGACAGCAATGCTCGAATTTTCTCCGCGATATCGGCAGCGCCATATCGCGAGGCCCTGAAACCGGGAGCGGGCGCATTTTCAAGGCGTCCCGGACGTCCCCCGTAAGGAATCACAAAGAAAGTGGACGGCAGTCCTTCTTCCAGGCGCAGATACCGGTCGAACTCATACCAGAAGTCCTTTGCAAGACCCAGATGAACGAACGGCAGCTTTATTGCTGCCGCCAAGTTCCTCAACAGGCTGCGTACAGGAAGCTGCTTCTGCCATGCCTTTGCCAGGGAAACCAGAATTGCACGATACAGGAATCCCAACGTTGTATGGTCAAACTTGTGGCGCCGAATCGAAGGATGATCAACGTCATGAGTCAAAGAGGCGATGAATCGATATCCCTCGGGTACCGGGGGGACCTCTGCAAAGGCGACGCCGCTTTTAACAATGAGGTCCCGCAACAAGGCGATATGCAACTCCAGCGCGGGGGTGCTTGCGTTGGCAATGGGTTGCCCGGATGAAAGCAGCGTCTGAACTTCCTGAAAAAGATCGTAACCTACACGCGCGACCGCCCTGCCGGAATCCCGGCGGAAATAGACAACAGGCTCATCATTCTCTACTTCAGCATGGGGTCCGGAAGCCTGTTTGAAGGTTACGAGTTCTCCATAGATAGTGATTGGGTCTTCTCTGTAATACACCTTATCCAGGTGTTCTTTGCGGGAAACAATTTCCAGCCTCTCCTCAACGTCGAAAGGCAACTTTCGACCGCCATAAATAACGGTCAAATCTGCGCTGCAATCAGAGAGGTCGCCGTCCCTCGCAGAAAGCAGAACCTCATAGTGCCTGCCGCTGCGACACCACTCCCAAGGGGTCTTAAACAGTTCAAAAAACTCGCAGACTACCTCGGATTCCAACGGATTCGCAATAACTCCAACCATAACCAGGAGCACCCAGCAGAGTAATCGTGAGCGGATTTGTTTCCACCGCGCACGCTTCAAATAGTGGCATATCTGAAACGGCAACGGCCAGGAAGGCGTTCCCGCCAACGGATATTCATCAGTCGGGCAGGAATTCCCGTAAATAGTGTCTTAAGGATGAACAACCCGAGCCAGGAGCATTCAGGGTTTGTTTCCATTTAAGAGTTCATCCACGGCGTCTACGAGGACTCGACTCTCCCGTGACCAGGTATGCTTCAGCAAGACGCGCTGCCCTAAATGGACCCTCTCCATAGTCTCAGTGCGATGAAACGCAACATATTCAATCATCCGGGCAAGTTCATCTGTATCTCCGGGTTCAAAAAAGAGGAGTGCATCCTGATCGAAGTAGTCCTCCACACCTGTGGTTCGCGGCGCAATCACCGGCTTGCCCATTGATAGATACTCAAATATCCGGGTCGGTGTACAAATCTCCGTGAATGCATTCATTTGGTTAGGAACAATTCCCAGATCGCACGCTTCAATTTCCCGGACAATTTCCTCCAACCGCTTTGGTCCCATGAAGCGGACACAATCTTCCAAACCGTTGCTACGCGCCTTGTCCATCACTTTTTGAAGGAAGGGGGTTTCGCGAGTGTAGATTCTGAGTTCGGCAGCCGGGATCCTTTTGCGGACCAGAGCAAGTGCATCTACCGCAACCTCCAGGCCGTTTCGCTCGACCATCGATCCGTGATACATCATCACAAAACGTTTGGGGGGCACATCGCCTGCAGAGGCCTGTGAGCGCGGCCTTCGAAAAGGAATGATGCCCTCATCCGGAGAATTCATTACGACATGGATCTTTTCCGGTGGGCAACTGCGCGACGCAAATGCCCGCTTGCATGCGTTGTTTACTGTCAAAACGGTATGCGCACGGGCTATGCTCCATTTCTCGAGCCACCGCACAAGCCGTACAGGCAGGCTGGAATCGTCAAGCTTGAATATGGTTGACATCAGCTCAGGCATTGGATCGTGCAGGTCAAGGATCACTTTTGCGCCAAGCAATTTCGGGAACAGAGCACTCACCACAAGGACGTCCGGCATGTTGTTGATGTAGACCAGATCATACCGGCGCTTGAGCGAGCGAAAGGCCAGAATACACGCGGACAGGAAAATGAACGAGGAGTAATTCCAGACGTACGCGAACTTGCTCCCGCGGCGATGCACAATCGGCAGGCGAAGGATATTGATCCCGTTCAAACTCTCGCGCCTCTGCGTGCCTTGTGAGGTAAGGCACACCAAGTCAACCGTTAAACCTTCTTTGAGAAGCACATCGATTACCCTGCGGGGACGAGGGTCGCCCGGATAGGGCGAAAACGTTACCATGGCCACCCTTTTCCCTTGCAGACGCGAATCTGCCTCAGAGGTTGGAGACTCTGAATATCGAAGTGCCATATTTGTGCTCAAGGTTACCACCAAATTATACTGCGAACATCTTCAGATGGAGCGGGCGCCCTGGCAACGTCCATGACTGCAGATGGAACTATCATCGCTCATGGGCCCGTGAACCATCTCAAGCGATCGGCCTGGCTCCAGCGATCACAGTGGCGTGCCCTGCACTGCGTTCGCTATCCCGCTCAGTCTTCATTTGATTCGAGGCCTCAATCGCCTCAAGGATCAAAGACTGGTTCCACTCCCTTAAGATCTTGATGTTGGGCATCACGCAATGGCCGCCGATGGTCCCCGGAAAGTATTTGACCGGCGGAAAGAATTTTATCTCCTCGTAGAACGAAGCTACTTCATCGTAATTCTGTCCTGATTGGTCGCAGTATCTCTCCAGTTCTTGCGCCCAGGCGATCATCAAACCGAAGTAGGTTGTTTCGGTGAGTTTGGCCAGCTCAGTCGCTTCAGGCGATGAGAGGATCCTGCTCTTCAAGCCGAAGGACGAGAAATGCGTGGCAGCCTCTTCGCTGGCGGCACGGTCGATCCCGCCCACAAATTTGGTATAACGCTGCAGTTCTTCCAGCATCCGGATGTGTTTGCCACGAACGGGACTATTCACCACCACAGTGCCCGTTCGCTTCGCTACAGATCGGGTTGTTCCAATTGCCACGGTGCTGTTGATGATGGTCAGTCTGGGCTTAAAGTGGTCAATATACCGGGCCGTCTCGCCGACGAAATCTTTGATCTGGAACGGGTAACACACGTGCATAACATCGACCCCTTGAATCCGGCCAACCGGATTGATGTCCACCCCGATGGCCTCATGACGCCTTGAGATCAGGTCGAAAAGCGGTTTCCCTATTTCTCCAAGCCCCACAACAACAACTTTTTCTTGCTCTTTCATGAGTTTCTTTCCTCCTGTCATTAGAGTGCTCGCAGAGCGCGCAACTCTTTTGATTTTCCTGGTTTCACTATGTGTAGTACTTGGACGATCAGGGGTATGCATCGACCGTCCTTAACAATCAGGCCGGTTCATGGCTTAGACGAAGGCACATTCAATGCCATTCGATAACCAGTATACCAACAACCACTTTCGAGTTTGCCAAACAAACTTTCATTGGACATCTTGACCCGATGCCGGAATCAGTGAACGATCAGGCGGCAGGAAGCGAATGCTCTAATGTGTCACGCGAGTTTGGTCTCGCGAACCAGATGAAAGGTCCGAAGGAGCCTGCATTTTGTAAGGTTAGATGGAATCAAAACTCTTGTTCAGTATATCCTGGCCCGCTTCGATAACCGGACAAGACTCGGCAGCGGGTCGCGCCAGGAAAAGTAGGAGATGGAAGTCCGATGCATGATGCTGCCCAGCCACTGGATTAACGTTATCTCGCCGCGCTGTCTGAGTTCCAGGAAAGCACGGAAATCCCGTAGAGGGTCCCACATCCGCAAACCTGTTCGAAATTCAGTTAGTGGGGGCTGCGGGATGCCGACAATTCGGTTATAGACAAAGCTCCCCAAGTCAAATCCAGCTTTTGCGACGAGCCTGTTCGCGGCAGTAAACCGTGCATTGCACTCGATCAGTTTCAACTGGCCGTCGCGTTCGTCGTATTTGAACTCGGCGTTCGCCAGGCCCTGCAATCCGACGTGCCGAAACAGCTTCAGCGCCAGTTCGCGCACGCCCTCGACCCGGTCCGTAATATGATAAGAGGCCAAACCCATATTCACCGGGTAGCGCCGAATGATGCGCTTGGTAAAGTCGAAAAGAGGGTTCCCCTCTTCATCTATATAGGTGTAATAGCTGCAAAGTTTACTGTCGGGTCCTGGAATCATCTCAAGCAACACGACATCAATTCCAGCACCCATGGTGAGGCGGAAGCTCTCCAGAAGCTGTTCAAAACTTTCAGCCACAAAGAACTTGCGCTTGAACTTCTTTACAAAAACGTGTGATACCTCAGGCTTGACGATCAGCGGGTAAGGAAACTCCTCGCGCAAGCGGAGCAGGTCTTCTTCGGTCCGAACTCTCCAAAATCGCGGGGTCGGGACCCCGACTTCTTGCGCCGCCGCATAAGTCGCCAGCTTGTTCAGCATCATTTGCTGGGCGACCGGGTTTGACAAGTCGAGCCGGAACTTTTTCGCCAACGTTTCACGGTGCCTGTTGACGATTTCGAGTTCCTGGTCGCCTGCTGCCAGCAAAACGCTGCCCTCCAGGTAGTCGGAGGCGCTGCTGGTCAGGAAGTCTGTCGCGGCCTCGGTGTAGGGAACATTTTCCGGCAGGCGAATCGCCCGCGCGTAATGGCTGTAGCGGGCTTCAGCCCACCGGTCATTGAGAACGAAGACCGGAATAGACCGTCTCGCCAAGCTCTCTACAACCTGGAATGACTGAAAGAATCCCCCAAAGAGAATTGCGGGTGGAAGGTTTCTTTCAGTCTCAATATGGATAGTCCTTTCTGGAGTCGTCAACAAAGTGGTGGTCATGCGGCAATGACCCTTTTGTCAAAAGCCTCGACCGCTGAGGACCGATCCTGTTCCTGGTTGACCAGATCGATCACGCCACGATCTGCCAGACGGCGAACCTTATGCAACAGGGTTCCTTGATCGCCATTGGCGTTTAGACTCTGAAGGATTGTTCTCAATTCACGCTTTCCATCTATTGCCCTTAACAGTGCAAATTCCTGCTCGTCAATCGTGAAGTGGTTATCATTCCAGAGCACCACACCGAAAACTTCGTCCCAGTTGCGGCTGTAGTACCGCTGGATGTGATCGACGCGCCGGCCGATCAAGGGAACCAACTGTTCAATCTGACCATCGTCCATGGAAACAGCCGCACGTGTTCTCATGCGATATTCCTCGGTGCGGGGATCTTCCCCGAGTGGATCACAGTTGAAGGCATTCAGCTTCAGGTACAGCATTGTGGTGAGGGCGGCATTCGTTCGCAGGTGCCAGATGCTATTGCCGTGGAACATGATCACATCACCCGGCGAATCCTGAATCTCAACACGATGCATGTTCTTGAACGCCAGTTCCGGATACCGATCCGGCGCAAGGCTGGCGCGGAGTTCCTTGGAGGAATTGAAAGGGTTGACATCCGTCATCTCGTCCGGGTAGAGCACAAGGGTCGAGCCTTTCTGAACGTGGACGGAAATGCCCACAGAAATTTGCGATGCGAACCGGTCTTTGTGTGCAAGCGGTTCCGGCTCGGCGTCTGCCTGGTAGGCCTTGATATGCCGTTCTGAAAAGACCAACTCGCTCGGCTTGAGCCCGCAGACTTTTCCAACCGCATCGAAGAATTCGTGCACGTAATCTCCGTCGGACGGAAACTCATACATCGCCTGCTGTTTGTTGCCAAGAGCGAACTCTTTCATGCTGCGGGCGCCGAGGTCCTCCTCCACATGGTTCACCAACTTTGCGTAGAATTCCTCTGTCACTCCCTGTCGAATGTGAACGTATCCATTACGAGCGAAGTCTTCAGCGTACTGAGCAGGATCAAAGTTGATCATTTTATTATTCATGCTGTGTCTCCTATGTCTTGATGCGAAATAATCAAAGTGCACTAGCAATGTTCTTTATTCGAAATATTCAGTGCTTCATAGTTCAGGGCATGCTTCATCAACACCGCATCCAGGAAAAATTCCTATCGTGGTCGGGCGATTCAGGCTCGATCACATATTGGCCCGTCAATTGTTGAGGAAATAGACTGGAACAAATCGGGTTGCCGAATTCTGTACCGCCAGGAATGCCCGGCTGAATCCGCCGAAAAGAAGTGCCGGTGGAGGCAGCGCGCTACGGTCAGGTTCGGACACAGTTTTCATGCTCCTGATATTGGTCCGCGTGCTCTAGACAGGTCTTTAGAATGGGCACAGCCACACGACAGGCGCCATCCCGCTTGAAATAATGGTAATAGTATCCAGGAGCTGTGTTGACCTCAAGTATTTTGCCGCCCGCCTCCACGAGTCCTTTCCGGATGTCGGGGGTGATGACATCAACACCCACAAGTCTCACGCCGGTCAACTCAGTTGCGCGGCGGCCGCTTGCGATAACGCTTTCCGAAACCTCATCGAAAACCGACTCGTTTTCGTCGGCCATATTGTCATTGATGACTGTTTTAAGGATGACTTGCTGACCGTTAGCCGGCACAGACCGCCATGAGAGGTTTTGTCGTGCCAGTGTCCGTTGCATGTCAAAGTCATACTTCAGGGTGACCTGGGCGACCTTGTATCCTAAGTTGAGCCGCCTCATGTTCGATTTCTCAACCAGCTGAGAAATCGTTGACCTGCCGTCTCCAAGAATTGTCGGGGAACCCCGCTTCACGGCATCCAACAGCTTCCCATCAAGATACAAGAGGCGAATAACGTCTCCTATCAGATGTTCTTCTATCAGTAGCCTTGGCCCGTAACCCGCAGCCCTGGCCGCGGCCTTGACTAGCTGGAAGCGATCTTCTATTCCCGTTGTGACACCACCTCCAGCCCCCGTCCCCTCGGCGGGTTTTACAACACAGATTCGATGCTTGGCGAGGAATTCATACGCCTTGTTCAGGCTGCTTAGGGAGAACTCGGCGTGATTGGGAATGGGCAAGCCATGGGAGCTCAATATTGAGTGAACAAGAGATTTATCGAGGGTAATGTCGCGGGTGGCAGGGTCCAGCGGCGTGTAATTGTTGCGCACTCTGACGCTTGAACTATTGCGGCTGATTTTAAGGCTTCCATCTCCCAACACCTCGAAGGTTGCTCCCAGTTCTCTCGCTGCCTCATGCCAGACGTCCCGGTAAAACTGCGTCCGCTGCCTTTTCGCTTTACGAGTTTGAACACCAGCCCTTCCGAGCCTCGGTTTTACGCGCAAGGCAATGCCCCAAAGTACGAGAAAGCGTGATAAATAGCGCATTAAGAAATTCCCTCTGCTCGTTGTGACGCCCCATTCAGTCTTCGGCGGATCATTGGTCTCGATCTGTAGAACGTTGCGCTTTGGGGGTAAGCACCTCCTTCGCTTCAACCTTGTCGGGGTAAATCAGACACCCGTGCTGCCCCAGCAGCCCATCCACCCACGCGTTTGAGAATTCACCCCTGCGAACCGCTGCCAGGTACGTTTCCTGATGAGCCTGGTGCGCTTCAAGCCGCCGCAGAATATCTTCAGCCCAGTCTCGCGGAACCACCACAGTCCCGGAAACGTCGGCCACGATCACGTCTCCCGGGTTCACGACAACCCCGCCACAGGCGATCGGGCAATTAATTTCGCCGGGCCCTCGATGCAGGGGGCCGACGGGCGTCGTTCCTCGCGCGAACACCGGAAAATCCAGATCTTTAATTCCGGGCATGTCGCGCACCAGCCCATCAACAATGAAACCAGCGATCCCGCGGTGTTTCGCCTTGGTGCAGACAATGTCCCCAAGGACGGCATTCATACCTCGTGAGCCATGGCCGTCAACAACAACGATGTCGCCCGGCTGGGCGATGTCGAGCGCCTTGTGGACCATGAGGTTGTCGCCCGGGAACACGTGAACTGTGCAAGCCGGTCCACACAGCCGGTGGCTCCTGTCCGTCTGGCAGGTAATAGCAGCGTCCAGCGCATAAAGCCGGTTGAGAGCGTCTGAAATGTCCGGCACCTCGTAATCCTGGAATCGCTCCATAACCTTGGAATCAAGCCTGATAAAATTCTCATAGATACGAAAGCCTGGACCCGGATGTACTTCTGCGGATTTTGGTGTCTGTGATATCATTCAAACCTCCTATGTTTCGAAGATAGATTCTCGTGTGGGCACGCATTGGCCACAGAGCGAATAATTGTTGGTACGTTATAAGAACAACCCCCATTCAATTGCTCCCATTGGAGACTCGAAATCAACTGGACCCATCTGCCCGCCTCATGGGCCATTCCGAGTCGCAACTGAAAAGATCGTCCTGATTGTTCGATTTCCCTGAGCTCACCCAAACGGCGGGCGGCGTGGCGAGGATATGTTGGCAGGATACGCTCTATGATAGTCATCAAATCCGGATAAAAACTCTGACAATTTCGCAGGAAGGGCTCCAGCATGTCCGCCTTTTCAGCCACCACGCCTACTTCTGTGAAGAGGCCGGCCAAGCCCTTTGAAATTGCTGACATCAACTGCTTCATGACACTTGCCGACCCAATTCTTTCTCCCAGCCAACTCACGCGCAGCAAGTCCTGGCAAAGCGCCTCAACGCTTCTGGCCTCAGGGCCGCTGACGTGCAGCACGGAGAGATCTTCCAGGCGGTGTGCCAGGCCGTGGAATGACGCGTACACAAGCGGGATATTTAGACCGGACATCAGGCGCTCGATCTCTGCAATCGTTTCCATCCCGATTGAGTTTGCATCAATGAACACGCTATCCCGGGGGCGCACCGAATGGCGACCGGCGTACTGCCGGGCCACATCAACCGCCGCAGAGGGAAGAACGATCGAGAAAACGACATGGCTTTGGGCCACCACATCATTAAGGCTCGGAAGTATTTCGACTCCAGATGCCAGGGCCTGCTCTTGCGTGGTGCGGCTGCGGCCTTCGCAAGTGGTGACCACACGCAGGCCACCGTTGTGCAGCAGCTTCGCGAAAGCTGATCCCATGTCGCCACAATAAAGAATTCCTATCGTCGTTTTGGCGCTCGAATTCGTGGACTGCAAGAAAGTCTCTCCTGTAGACCTGTTCTACTCAATTCGAATGGTTTCGCCCCGTGGACAGGTCATGTAGCAAAGAAAAAGGAGAAAATGAGTGTCGCCCCAAGCACCTTGTCAAGAACACTGAATGCTCCCGATTTCCACATGCCGGCTGCAACATTGCAGAGAGTCTTCCTGACAAATGGAGTGGCCCATCGGCGGTCGAATCGGGTGCAGAGGTGCCGACAAAACAAAGCCTTGGTCCTTGCCGGTGAGGGACAGCCAGCCCGGTCATATCCCATTTCCAGGAATGGATTCTGGCCGGTCTGGCGATGGTAGCGGTAGTAATCCATGAAACTCTGGCGTTCAGGCACGACGCCATAACGCGCCGCGTTACTGCTCATGGGGCTTGCGGGTTCAATTTCAATCATGCTGGCCCGGCACCTTACCCGCTTGAATTTGTCCCGCAAATACCTCATGTACCCGGCCATCTCCTTCAGGTCATTCTCGGTTTCAAAGGGCTGTCCCGCCCAGAAGTAAACCAGGGAGTTGACACCTTCCGCATCCATCATCGCGAGGCACTCTTCCAGCTCGGCGTTGCTGTAGCGGTTAAGGCCATTCTTCTTCCGAATTTCCTCGTTGTGGCTGCCGGGGCTTAGGGTGATCCAGGAATTCGCTCCGGGCAATTGGCGGAACTGTTTGATAAGTTCGCGCGTGGGCAAGTGATTGCGATCGACTTCAATCGTTAGCGGAATCTTCTCTTTGTTGATGCCTTCAAATAACGCACGGTAGTACTCCTCACGCTCTGAAACCGGAGGCGGATCAAAGGGAAGAACGGCAGTATCAAATCCGAACCGCTGAAGGTCTTTCAGCGAATTCAGCACAGCCTCGACAGGCCGCATGTAGACCCTCTCGCGGTTATTAATACATTTCTGCGCGCTTCGCGCTCCGCCACAGAATGAGCAGTTATAGATGCAACCGCGCCCAAGGAAAACAGGGAACATCTTCCCCTGCTCCATCAGCAGCCGCTGGAGGTTCTCCGAAAGGATATCCAGGTGCACATACCTGGAGAACGAATCCACGAAGGTCGGATAGTCCTTCATCAGGGTGAAATCCGTATAGCACAGCCCATCCAGGATACTCGGGTCGCCGACGTAACTGATCGGATTGACTCGCGGGGTGCCGCCCTCACGAAAGACAAGGTTCGGGACCTGCTGATAACCTTTGCCGGCGTGGTATGAGGCAACCAAGTCGCGCACTGGAATCTCGGCATCTCCCCGGATCACAAAATCTACGCAGTCGAATTCGCGAAGGATTTCCTCAGCAAATGCCGAAGCCGTAAAACCACCTAAGACAATTGCGACTTCAGGATGGCGCAGCTTGATTTTTCGCGCCGTTTCCAAAACGTCAAACGCCTGGAAGTGCCAGTGCAGTCCAAGGCCAACCATAGCGGGCTGATGTTCTGTGATGATCCTGTCAAGATCGACTTCACCATACTTCTGCTTTTCTACACCTAGATGCACAATCCTTGCGGAGATATGGTTCTTTCTCAGGAAATCCGCCAATCCCAGCAGGCCCATCGGTGGGAAGTTAATGAACGAGAATCGGCCGAAGGGCTTGTAATAGTTGTTGAACTTGGGAACATGGAAGAACAAAAGGTCCAACATAGGCTCCCCCGACCTGAGCACCTGTGGCTTAGTCTTTGAGACTGTAATCCGATCGCCACAAGTCTTCATTCTTTGTGTCTGCAAATGACTGGCTGGGCCCATCGCGTCAAACCCTATGCGGGCCATCCAGTCTTAATTATGGCGTGGCGTTATGAGTTACGATGATATTGCCAAGTCCGCCAGTAGGGCAGAGGGAGTCAAGAAATCGGGGACGAGCGCTTCATTATTTTGCGCAGGAACGCTGGAGCAGTGGTTCTGCCAACTAGTTGAAACAATCGAAATAGCCGGCCTCTGATTAGATGGGATTCAATGTGATGCCTTGGCCGGGAGTCATGAAAATCAAAAAGGTCCAACCCGGCCAGCAGAGAGAAAAGCTGCTGATCTTCAGCGCCCACATGGCCTATTGCGGCTCCGCGGAAGATGGGACGGTTTCGGAACGTCACGCAGGTCACGTCAAATAGATAGGCGCCGGGATTTTCGGTTGGTTTTCCGGCGTAATCGAAATAGGGTCCGTCAAGGACGCGCGCTCCAGGCCGGATCAGGCCTTCCAGCACGATTTCCGATTCCGCAGGGACCTCAAGGTTCACCGTCTTGCACCTGACTAATGGCACGCCCCTGCCGCAAAGACCGCCAGCCAAATCATATTCGTCGCATCCTGACGGATAACCGGAGGCGGCCGCTATGACCACGGCTTCAGGCGCGCCGATCACTACGGCCATTTCGAGCGGCTGGCCTTTTTTCTCAGCCTTGGCAAAATGGCGCGACAGATGGCTTTTTGCTGACGTGCTTACTGTTGTCTGGTTACGGCCAAGAAGCTGCATCCGATATACACCAAGGTTGCGGCGGTCCGTCTCGGGGTCGCGAGTTACGTTCGCGTGCCAGGTTCCGATGTAACGGCCCGCGTCATATTTGCTCCACTGAGGAACCGGGAACTCGAAGAGATTGATATCCGGCCCCTCGACGACGTTTTCCAGCACCGGCCCGCTGCCAACCATGACCGGTTTGACGGGGGCTGCGGCTCTGCGCCTGGCTTCAGCAATCGTGTTTTTCCGGCCCATCTCCGGCCGCATTCCAAGCGCCAGCGCGATGGATGAGTAGCTGCTGAGTCCATTCGTCAACACGCGCGTTCCGGGGTAGTCCTTGATGTTCTCAAAGAGCACCGGCTGCCGATGGCTTCTGGTAATTTCACCGAGTTCAATCTTCCAGTCGACGAGTTCGCCAATGCGCTTCAACTCGCCTCGCTCCGACAGAACATCAATGAATGTGCGAATATTCATCGGATAGACCGGCGCCATCTCATGGGGGCGCAC
Organism: Acidobacteriota bacterium; assembly: GCA_021789565.1. The sequence continues at coordinate 2,812 of JAJYJL010000021.1, read as the reverse complement.
GGGAGGCGTCGAGCGGCCGGCGTTGGCCCTCGGTGCAGGTTCATTCAACCTCGCTTGTGCCACTAGAGCCATTAATGCCTCGACAGGGTGTCGTCCAGGTGGCTGCACAGAGCACCCAGGTCTCGCACCTTGCTCCACAGACCAAGGTCCTCGTGCGCGCCCCCGGCGGTATCGGGAACGTTGCCATTCAGGAACTTCTTCAGGAGTTCCATCACGTACACGCGCTCCTGTTCCGAGTAGCGGGACATGACTTCCGCGTGCTTGCGCAGGAAGGCTTCTCGGTCAAGCTCGCTTCCCGCACGAAGGTCTCTGAGAATCGAGCACGCCGAAACGCCAGCCTGCCAGCGTGTGAAGTTCTCGATGTGTTCCTCAATAATGGCTTCAGCACGCGGAATCTCCTGTTCCCGGGCCTTCAGGTTTTGTTGCACAATCTCATTCAGTTGGTCGATGTTGTAAAGGCAGACGTTCTGAATATCTGCCGCGCTCGAATCGATGTTGCGAGGGACTCCCAGATCAATCAACATGAGATTCCGGCCCTTCCGTTTGGCCATGGTTTGCCGCAACATTTTCCGGGTCAGCACGGGTTCGGTGCTGGCGACGGAAGAAACCACCAGGTCCGGCCACTCCAGGCTCGTCCCCAGTTTTCCCCATGGCACAACCTCTCCACCATAGCGGGCCGCCAGTGTCCTGGCGCGTTCGGCACTTCGGTTCAGGATGCGGACCTTGCGGATCCCGCGGTCGCACAGGTGCCGCAGGACCTTCTCACTGGTAATTCCCGCGCCCAGAATCAAGGCACGCCGGTCTTTGAATGAAGCCAGGATTTTTTCCGCAAGTTTCACCCCGGCAAACGCAACGGACATGGGGTGCACGCCGATTCCCGTGTCGGTGCGGACGCGCTTGCCGACTTCGATCGCAGACTGGAACAGCCGATTGAGCACATGGCCCGTGGCACCCTCATTGCAAGCCCGGGTGTAAGCCATGCGTACCTGTCCCAGGATTTCAGCTTCCCCCAGCAACATCGAATCCAGGCCCGAGGCAACACGATAGATGTGCCGCACTGCCTCGCGATCCCGATGCCGGTAAAAAGCCCCGTTCACATTTCCAGGTTCCAGCTTGTGATATGACAACAGGAGATTCTCCAGCGGGTTCGTCCGCTCCCCATTCCATCCGTTTGGAACGCCATACAACTCAGTCCGGTTGCAGGTGGAAAGCACCAGTATTTCTTTCACCACCTTGCTTGACCGGGCTCGCGCGGAGATGTCGGACGCCTCCTGTTTGCTGAAGGACATACGCTCACGGAGTTCGACACTGGCTGTGTGGTGGTTAAGTCCAACGACTACGATTTCCATGGCTGAATTAACCTCGTGCTTTCCAGATATTGAGGGAAGCTTTCCCGGTCGGAAAATTCCCCGGCGCAGGACTATTGTCTTTTTTGGCCGGGTTTTTTCGCGTGGCAGGAGCAGGTTCTAAGCCGCAAGGCAAAGGTTCTTTCCATTCAGGCATTGTGCAACCTGCATGGCGGCGTAAGTGATGATGATGTCCGCACCGGCGCGTTTCATGCAAGCCAGGGCCTCAAACATGATCCGGTTCCGGTCCAGCCGTCCAAGCCGGGCGGCCGCATCGATCATGGCGCATTCACCGCTCACGTTGTAAACGGCCATTGGCATCTGGAACTGCTGCTTGGCGCGATAGACAACGTCAAGATAGAAGAGGGCGGGCTTCACCATAACGATGTCCGCGCCTTCCTCGATATCCAGAGCGATCTCCCGCATGGCCTCATTCGAATTGAAGAAGGGCATCTGGTGCGTCTTCTTGTCCCCTTTGGCCAGGGCAGATTGCGTCCCCTCTTTGAAGAACGGGTCGTAGAGCTTGGACGCGAATTTCGCCGAATAGGCCATAATGGGCAGGTTTTCGAAACCATTGGAATCGAGGGCCTGCCTCATGGCCCCGATCTGGCCGTCCAGCATAGCGGCTGGCGCAACCATGTCAGAACCGGCCTCGGCATGAGAAACGGCCGTCTTGGCAAGAATCTCCAGATTCTTATCGTTCACCAGGTAGCCGTTCTCCATTATTCCGCAGTGGCTGTGCGGCGTGTATTCACACATGCACACATCCGTCGTGACCAGGATATCCGGCACGCTGCGCTTTACAGCTCTTACCGCTTCCTGGACAAGTCCATAGGGAGCGTAGGCCCCTGTGGCGTTCAGGTCCTTGTCCGCCGCGTCTGGAACCCCAAAAAGGAGAATGGCAGGAACTCCGAGCGCCTGCGCCTGCTTGACCTCTTCCACGAGACAATCAATGGAGAGATGATAATTCCCCGGGAGTGAACTGATCTCCTCCTTGATTCCGTGGCCCGGCACCACAAAAAAGGGCTGAAGAAGATCATCTACTGCGAGAGTTGTTTCACGAACGAGCCGCCGAAACGTCCCATTCTGACGGAGTCTCCTCATTCTTCGTGTTGGGAATCCCATATTGACCTCCAATTGTGCTTTTCGTCGTCTGCGACATTTTCTTTTGGGGTTTCAACGAATAGAAAGGCAGGATCTTTCCACTCGCTGTTGGTATCGGTACTTCACGAATGACATGAATCATTCCAGATTGAGTCCACATCTCTGTTCCGGACTGGGCCCAAAGACGATCTTCAGCGTGCTGTAAAAGTTTCAGGAAAGTATTCACCAACTCAGTTTCGTTGACGGACCCAACGCGGGGGCTGACCAGCAGGCGCAAATGCGGTATTCCGTTGCGGCTTTCCCCCTCAACAAGCTGGTAGTCCGTGCTTCTTCCGCCGAATGTTTCCGGCAGTTTCTTCTCA
>JAJYJL010000922.1 GCA_021789565.1 Acidobacteriota bacterium | reverse complement strand
CTTGCAGCACGCGTTGGTCACGGACGCCCCGCGCAGCAATCTGTTGCTGGACCATGGCCTGCCGCGCTATGCGGTACGCCTGCGGATCCTGGCTGACAGGTGCTTCGGAAACTTGGGACGGAGGCGGCTTTTGACAAACGTTACTGGCAGCAGGAAGCATAAGGACGCCCGCAAGCGCCAACCAGAGTGCGGCCTTTTTCGCATACTTTGTGGGCATTCAAGACCTCGCAGGAGTTCGCAGATTTCCCGCCCGACACGTTCTTTCGATCAACTGTCTGCTACCCAAATCCTTACCTACTTCAAGTATCTCGGGGGGTTTTGCACCCCGGCAGTGACAGTGATCACTGCGCACTGTGCAGTTTTGAAGTGCAGTGAGAGGTGCTGAAAAACAGACAGCGTTGGCCAAGATGGACAAGGTTATAATGGCCATAACTGAATTGGAGAAGAAGTAGAGAGGTGTGTGGCCTGCCACAACTGGTCAGGAGGTTCCATGACAAGGTTCCGAAAAGCAGTGTGGTGGATAGCAATCTCGATGCTGGCCGGAACTCCCCTTGCTGGACAGACAGAACATCAGCGGCACCATCCGCCGCAGGACACCGGCAGCTATATCGCAGCACTGGAAGCGCCAAGTCGCGACGCGTGGCAGCAGCCTGAAAAAGTGATGGCGGCCCTTGCGTTGAAGCCAGGAGAGCATGTCGCAGACCTCGGATCGGGCCCGGGCTATTTTACATTGCGCTTCGCACGGGCAGTGGGACCATCCGGCAAAGTGTACGGCGTGGATATTTCGCGGGAAATGCTGGACTATCTTGAGAAACAGGCTCGGGCGGACAACCTCAATAACATTCAGCCTGTGCTTGCAGAACCGCACAATCCTAAGCTCCACCCGGATTCTGTGGACGTGATTTTCATCTGCGACACGCTTCACCATATTTTGGACCGCGCCACCTACTATCCGCTGCTTTTGCGCGCTCTCAAGCCAGGCGGGCGGCTTGTTAACATCGATTTTCATAAGCGCCCGCTTCCGGTTGGCCCGCCGGTAGAGATGAAGATTTCCCAAAAAGAGATGATTCGCGAGGCGGAATCTTCGGGTTTTCATCTGCTTCGTGAGTACGATTTTCTGAAGTACCAGTACTTTCTTGTTTTCACGCGTTAGCGATTGACCCTGAGTTGTTGCAGGCAGATTCCGCCGTATTGTGCATTGCCACCTTTGAAAGGACCCGTCTCCAGGGAACAAATCTCTTATGCCTTCCTCTCTCAAGCGGGAACTGACCACCTTCAGCGCTATGACGCTTGTGGTGGCAAACATGATCGGCACCGGGATTTTTACGACCACCGGGTTCCTGGCTGCTGACCTGGGCCGCAGTTCGCTGGTTCTTGCCGCCTGGGTCGTGGGCGGCATCGTGGCCCTGGCAGGATGTCTTGTCTATGCCGAACTGAGTGTCAATCTTCCCCGCTCGGGCGGGGAGTACGTTTACCTGCGAGAAGCCTGGGGGCCGGTGTGGGGGTTTGTAAGCGGATGGGTCTCCTTTTTTGCAGGCTTTTCCGCGCCCATCGCGGCAGGTGGACTGGCGTTTGCCGCCTACCTCAGCTATTTCTTGCCTTCGCTCTCTCCGTCGTCTCCCAACGCACTCCTGTATTCAGGTGTCAGCTGGATTCATCTGGGCAACGGACAGCTCCTTGCGGTTGGAGTTGTCATTGTATTTGCCGCAATTAACATCGTGGGGTTGCGCCCTGCGGCCAACTTGCAGAACCTGCTGACTTTGCTGAAAATCGCGGTGTTGACCGCTTTCCTTGCGCTCGCTTTTGTTGTGGGGCACGGGAACTGGCGCCATTTCGCGCTGCCGGCTGTGCGGACCTCGTCGCACAATCTGGCATTGCAATTTGCCGTTTCATTAACTTTTGTCATGTTTGCTTACAGCGGTTGGAATGCCGCAACGTATGTCGCGGAAGAAATCCGCACACCGGGGCGTTCGCTCCCACGGGCGCTGATCGGCGGCACAGCTCTTGTTATCTTGTTTTATCTTGCGTGCAATGTAGCCTTTATTTATGCTGTTCCGCTTGGAAACTTGAAGGGCGTACTTCCCGTGGGCTCTGAAGCGGCGCGGGCGCTATTCGCAGGACAAGGCGGCGCAATTTTTAGCGGGATGCTGGCGGCAGGGCTGCTTTCGTGTATCAGCGCCATGGTGATTGTGGGACCTCGCGTTTACTACGCGATGGCCCGGGACGGTTGCTTCTTCCGGGCAGCAGCGCGCGTCCACCCGCGATTCCAGACGCCGGTGATTGCGGTCCTGTTCCAGACATTCGCAACCATCGCCATGATTATCACAGGAACTTTTGAAGAGCTGATTTATTACATCGGTTTCATGCTGGTGCTTTTTGCAGCCCTGGCAACGGCGGGAATCTTCCGATTGAGAAGGCGGCCTAACTGGCGGAAACTCCCTGCACTTGATCGATTCTTTCCGCTCGTGCCGGCTGTCTTTCTGGTGGCAAGTTGCGGGATGCTGATTTCGACTGTCCAGCTTCGACCCAAAGAATCTTTTCTTGGACTGATGACGGTTTTCTGTGGTGCCTTGCTTTACTGGTGGACTTCCCTTAGAAGCCCAAGTGAGCGTAGAGTATAAAATTGATTTTGGCGGCATTCCCGCTTCGCACCGTTCAGTCCGGTCCATGAAATTAGTCTTGCCATTGAAAAACAGTAAAGTTCGCCGGCAGCAATTGCTCTCTGCCATAATTTCGTTCATCAGCCTGTTTCTTTTCGGCGCTGGTATCGCGCGCGCTCAAAGACCTCCTGTTCGCTACCTGCTGGATTTGCAAAACCCCGCTTCGCACCTTGTCGGCGTCACAATGGATATTCCGCAAGCGGGCAGGGGGACAGAATTCCAGTTTCCAACGTGGAGCAACCTCTACCAGATTCGGGACTTCGTTCGCGACGTCCAGGACGTTCGCGCGCAATGCCAAGGAAAGCCGGCGCCATTGCAGAGAGTGGACATCAACACCTGGGCAAGCGAAGAACAATGCGTTGATTTGGAAATCCAGTATTCAGTTTACGCAAACCAGGACAATGTATTTTCGGGGGTCCTCGATACCCGACACGCGTTTCTGAATTTCGGCTTGCTGCTTTTTTATTTGCCGCAGGACCGCACGCGACCTGTGCGTGTGAAATTCCTGCTACCGGAAGGCTGGAAGCTTGTAACGATGCTGGATGACGGACCCGCGCCGGGTGAATTTCAGGCTTTGGATTACGACCGGCTTGCCGATAGCCCCGCCGAAGCAGGGAACTTTCAGGAATATGACTACGTTCAGAATGGCGCCACTTACCGGATTGTCGTTGACGGCCGCCAGGGCTTATACGCGCCACAACGGCTGGTTGATCTCTTCAAGAGAATCACGGCCACTGAAACGGCGTTGATGCAGGACGTTCCATTCAAGCGTTACACGTTTATGCTTTTCTTCCCGCCGAGAGGTGGAGGCGGCATGGAGCACAGGAACGGAACGGCCATCAGCATTCCCGCCGCTCAGATGCGAACAGGACTCGACAATCTCGAAAGCATTGCCGCGCACGAATTCTTCCACCTCTGGAATGTAAAACGCATTCGCCCCCAGGGGCTCGAACCTATCGACTATATCCACGGAAACGACACAAGCGACCTTTGGTTTTCGGAAGGAGTCACCAGCACGTACGCGGAACTGGTATTGCTGCGCTCCGGGTTAATCAAGGAAAAGGAGTTTTACGCGCACCTGGATACAGCAATCAACAATCTGCGATCACGGCCTGCAAGGTTCTTCCAGAGCGCCGAAGAATCAGGCCGAGAAGCCTGGCTTGAGAAGTACCCCGATTACTTCCGGCCGGAACGGAGCATATCCTATTACAACAAGGGGGAGTTGCTCGGGTATTTGCTCGACCTGGGGATTCGCCATGCAAGCGGCAACCGGCACAGCCTTGACGACCTGATGCGGCGGCTCAACGAGGACTTTGCCAAGCGCGGAAGACTCTTTACAGATCC
>JAJYJL010000921.1:410-4008 GCA_021789565.1 Acidobacteriota bacterium | reverse complement strand
GCTGAGTACCGGGCCTTTTATTTAAAAACAAGATTCCGCGTTCGTCCAGTGAATACCCATGTTGAGGTATGGCGCCTCGGCGGCGCGTTAACCTGGACCTTACGCCTTCGTGGTGAAGTAGTACGTTAAGGAAAGACTGGTATCCTGGCCCAATTTGAGTATTAATAGAGCGGTTGGTTTGGCTGCGGTCCGGTGATTATCACTGCCGATCAAGTCTGACTGCGCTGGGATTTGGAATCCGCGAGGAAGCCTTCTCGGGCAGCGAACGAAGACGCAAGGAGATGCTTATGAAGATCACTTCGATTGAAATTCGAGTTTGTAAGAACGCCCCGGCTGAGACGGCGGATTCCGGCATGCGGGTCGGCGGCAAGTCGGCTTTTGATTTTCTGGTTGTCACCATGAAGACCGACGAGGGCATTGAGGGAACGTCGTTCGGTTTTGCGGGGCGCGGCGCGGAGATGGCGGGCGCCATTGCAGCTTCCGCTCTGAAGCCTTTTTTCCTGGGGCGCGACCCTCTGGCACGGGAGAAGCACTGGAAGGAATTTCGGATGCATGACCGTTGGTGGAACCACGTCCCGATATACTCCTACGGTCCTTTTGACATCTGCCTGTGGGACATCGCCGGAAAGGTGGCCGGGCTGCCGCTTTACCGGCTGCTCGGAGAGTACCGCAATAAGGTCCCTGTATACGCCAGCTCCTTTGTCCTGCCGACTCCAGAGGCCTATGCCGCGCAGGCTGTGGAAGTGAAGGACCGACACTGGCACGCGTATAAGCTGCATCCTCCCGGCGACATCGAGTTTGATCTGAAGGCCTACCGCCTGTGCCGCGAGGCCGTCGGGCCCGATTTCAAGCTGATGGCGGACCCCGTGGCTGCTTACAATCATGAGCAAGCGTTGCGCATGGGGCGCGAGCTCGAGCGTCTGAATTACTACTGGTTTGAAGAGCCGATCTTTGACGTGGATTTCCACGGTCTTCGGAAGCTGACGGAGCAACTGGACATCCCCATCTGCGGAACGGAGGTCATCCCCGGACATCACTATTCGGCGGCGGAGTGCATCGCGACGAAGGTGGTGGATATCGTGCGGACAGACGTCTCGTGGAAGGGTGGGGTGACGCCGGTGATGAAGACTGCGCACCTGGCGGAATCTTTTGGCGTGCAGTGCGAACTGCACACAACCATTTATCATCCTCTCGAAGTTGTGAACCTGCATTGTTGCTGCGCCATCTCCAACTGCGAGTTTTTCGAACTCCTCTATCCCCTGGCTCCGATGGAATTGGGGATGAGGAGCAAGCTCAACATTGATCCTGAAGGTTACGCACATCCTCCAGAAACTTCCGGAATCGGTCTGGACCTGGACTGGGGCTTCATTGACGATTGTACTTTGCAGAAATTGTAAGATAGCCGAGAACAGTGGTGAGCTTGTATGTCTTGAAGAAGAGGATTCGAACGCAGTACACCCCATTTCAGAGGGCAAATCCTGCTGAGACCGAGCGCTCGCAGACAGGGCAGCGCGGCGTACACTCCGATCAGGCGGGAGTTGCGCCAAAGACGTCCCGGCCAGGATGCAGAATCCCGCGGGAGCCTCTTAAGCCATGCTGCTGAAACTTTATCAGTGGATGCCGCCGGAAGCGGGAAAGATCCTGCTCGTGCTCTTTCTGTCTTTTCTAATTTGGCTCGAGCGGGAGGAACGCAAGGTCAAGGGGGAGCAATATGCCTTTGGCGGCGTGCGGACCTTCCCTCTGATCGGACTGATAGGCTATTCGATGGCTCTTCTGTCAGGGGGACAACTGCTGCCGGTGACCATGGGCTTTGTGGTGATCGCCGGATTCCTGCTGCTTTCCTATTGGCACAAGCTTGCTTCCCCCGGGGTTGCCGGCGTCACAACGGAAATGTCAGGCCTGACTACGTACCTAGTGGGAGCGCTCATCTACTTCGGGCACTTCTGGATCGCCACCACGCTGGCCGTCGCGAGTGCCCTGCTGCTCGAGTTGAAGGCCGGTTTAGAAAGTCTGACAAAGCGAATCCCGCCGGATGAGATTCTTGCCTTCACGAAATTCCTGCTTTTGAGCGCGGTCATTCTGCCGGTATTGCCGAACAGCCAGTTCGGCCCCTTCCACATCAATCCGTTCAAGACCTGGCTTGTGGTGGTGGCCGTCAGCGCGGTCTCCTACGCAAGCTACGTCCTTCAGCGGCTTACCAAGGGGCACGGAGGAGTGATCCTGTCGGCGATTCTTGGCGGGGCGTATTCCTCCACAGTGACGACGGTGGTCCTGGCAAGGAGATCTTCACAGCAGGAACGCTCCCACCTTTTTTCCGGCAGCATCCTGATCGCCTCCGGGATCATGTACCTGCGCCTGGTGGCGCTTTTGGGGCTCTTCAACCATGAGTTGATGCTGAAGCTCGCACCCTCGTTCCTTATTCTGGCGGGCCTGGCGACGGGCGTGGGCTGGCTTTGGTCCCGCAGACCCGATGCGAGCACCGAAGAAGTGAAAAGAGAATTCGAGCCGAAAAATCCGCTGGAACTGGGTGCGGCCTTTCTGTTCGCTTTTTTCTTCCTGGCCGTGCTGGTCGCCACCCAGTTGGCGGTGGTCCATTTGGGACATGCCGGCGTGTATGGCCTGGCGGGAATCATGGGAGTCACGGACGTCGACCCCTTCATCCTGGGGATGACCCAGGCGGCCGGCAGTTTGACGCCTTTTCAGGTGGCCTCGGTAAGCGTGCTGATTGCGGCGGCAAGCAACAATATGATCAAAGGAATCTATGCGTATGTTTTTTCATCTCGCCGGACAGGAATTCAAAGCCTCTTTCTTCTGATAGGCTTGGGCGTGGCTGGTCTTGCGCCCTTGCTATGGTTATTGAGGTAGTTCAGGCGCTCCTCCCGAATGCAAGTGAGAACGCCGTTCCTACCAGCAAACCAAACCTTCTCAAACTACAACCGTAAAGCTACCTTTGGCGCTCCCGCTCCTGATACGCTTGCCAGAATTTTCATGATTTTTCCCTCAGTGGTCCTGGCGATGAGTGTGGCCCCGACTTGCCCGGCACCGAATCCCGGTCCGGACGGCCTCGGGGCCAGAACAGTGCTCCACGGGCCGTCTTCGCAGACGGCGATATTGAAAGGCGCGCAGTAAGGTAATTCTTTCTCCGCAGTCAGCGCATGGTACATAAGCAACGGATCCCAAACCGTAAAGACCGTGCATTTGGAGACTGGAAGCCCAAGCTTTCGCTGAACCTCGCGATGGACAGCAAGTTCGGAAACAACTTCCAGACCCGACTGTCTCAGAGTTTCCCGAAGCACGCTGGAGCAATAGTCAAACGGAAGCCGGCTATGTACTGAAATCATGTTGCGCTGCTCTTGCATTGCCTCGGCTCCTTCCATTTTCCACACTTGTAAATTGCACTCCTCTTGCCAAAGAACGGTTCAGACCCGTCTGGATCGCTAACTACAGTGAAATGCGTCGGTTCACCTGACATCTGTGCTGCCTGGCCTTGGCAGTAGAGTAGGTCCGGAGGATTGGCTGTTTTAAGGCACCGCATGCCGCAATAGGGGCCACGCCGCGAACATCTTGCGAGGACAAGAAGGAATATTGAAGGTATGAG
>JAJYJL010000921.1:0-400 GCA_021789565.1 Acidobacteriota bacterium | reverse complement strand
ACTGCACGGGGGAAGTTGGCACGCAACCTCGGGCGGCAACCAATTAGTAATTCAGGTTGGGAGTTTATGAAATAGGAGAGCAAATCGAAGGCGGGTCTCTGCCGACAGGCATCGACCCACCCGTGGAGCACTATTACATCCCGAGCTATTGTTGGTGGCCTGCCGGCGCTGAAGACGCGCTGCCCGATTGATTGTCAGGGCCAGGTGCTATTGGAGAATTGGTTCCAGCAGCCTCATGGCAACGCTTCGCACCTGCACTACTGCCCATCCCGGTCATCGCACGCATGTTCATCTGATGACGGGTCATCATCCCGTGCATGGCCATCATCCGGCCCATGTTTTGTGTAGCGCACACGCTGTTTGTTCGGGCGGCTAGATTCGCAGAATTCTGCTTTGCCAG
>JAJYJL010000020.1 GCA_021789565.1 Acidobacteriota bacterium | reverse complement strand
CATTATCAAAGAAGCCTTCGTCCGGGACGCCAGCCTCGAACCCAATCCTCATGATCGACAGCAGATGGTTTTTCTGAACAATAAGGTCCTTGCAGCGCTCGACCGGCTCAGTCTGCCTCGAAATCCAGGCGCGGCCACCTGAACGTCTGCGCCATAGTTTTCAAGTTCTGCTCACGAATAAAGGAAACCCGCCTGTTCTTCAAATGCCATATTCCGCCCTCGAGTGAGTCTACAGAAGAGGATTCGGAAAACTCAGAAGGTCCACTCGCAGGCGCCCTCCTTGATGGATCTTTGACACCGTATAAATGTTCTTCTTTCCGATGGCAATCGACTCGGCAAAGAACGGGTCCATGCCGTTCTCCAACTGCAGAAAACCGTGATCAACGCGTTTTCCGGATGTGATGTCGTAGGTCACAAAGTGGATATCCTCGCTCGAGGGTCCGCTGGCGACCTTGCCGGAATCAGTTTTTGCTCCCTTTGCTCCGTCGGCGGTTATGGGGGGAGTACCGGTCAGATAGTAGATGGTGTGGCCGTCGGGGCCGAGGGTGAATCCCAGGTAGCCATAGGCAAAGGCGTCATACATGCCGCTCTCATAAGTGGGATCTGAAACCAGCCGCGTAACCACGGTGACCTTTTTTGCTCGAGGGTCAAACTTGAACAGATAGCCGGAGCGTCCATGCATGCCATAGAAGGCTTTCTGTGGCGGATACCAGATAATCTGGCGCCAGTTGTAGCCCATGGTGCCCGGTTTGTTGGGGTCGATCTGTCCGAAGACGTCCTTTCGCAGATTGCATTCCTGCAATTTCTGGACCGAATCGGTCTTGTAGTCATAATGGAAAATATCTCCCTGGGCATTGGAAAAATAGACCGAACCGGTATCAGGATCAAGCGCCTGTGAGCGGCAGATTGCCTGGAAGGTTTTTCCCGGGATTCCCGCTTCGCCTCCCTGGAAATGCGACCCGAAGTTTTTGAGATCGTGGGTTTTCATATCGTATCGGATGAATTCCCCTGATGGCCAGGTGATGCCATAGAGCCGCCCGCGCGCCGGATCCATCATGAACGAAATGATGCCCTCGCCCTGCGGGGCCTTCGCCAGGTTCTCAAACTTTCCCGTCGCCAGATCGTAGGAAAGGAAGTGGCCTCCCGGGTAGGGCTTATATCCCGGCGGAGGGGTGCCCGCCAGTTCCTGCCCGGAAGCGGTTGCAGGATTGTAATACCCAATGTGCGTGGCGAAATAGAGCTTACCCTGATATTCGATAAAGATACTATGTCCCTTCCCCTGCGGGATCGCGTGCAATCCCTTTTCGCCTGCCGCCTCCGTCAGGTCCCCCACGTGGTTGATCTTTCCTGTTGCCGGATCATAAGCGAACATCTGCGCGCCCGTGTCAACTGATCCCGAGGCAAGGACGTAGTAGACTTTTCCATTGCTCGCACGGAAACAAGCATTGTAGTTGTCATCCGCCAGACTAAAGCCCGAGTTATAAAAATGCGCATGCAGAATCTGATTGGGAGTGGAGACGGGTTGCGTTTCCTTCAGCGGGGCCGGCGCCTGGCAGCCAATCATGGCTGCGAGCGCTGCAAGAAGTAGAACTTTCCACCTTATATTTTTGAATCTCATCTTTCCTCCAGTGCAACAAAAAGTGGGGTGACGGCGGCAATCGGTTGACTCCTCCTTTTCGATTGGCGCTCTCGACCTTCATTCGGAGCAATTACCGGCGGTAGTATACGCCGAAATTTTAATTTCCGTCCTTGTGAGGTTTGCTCTGCAACCACTTATTGATAAATGCGTAGGCCTCATGACGGACCGGCGCCGGAAAAGAATGCGCCGCGTCGGGGTGGCGCACAACCAGACGGTCCCCGGCGTGGAACCTGTTTGCATAGACGGGTTCTACGATCTTCAGGGTCGCTCTCACGCCCTCCACGCTGAAGTTTGCATCGTGCAGCGGCGCATTGATAAACAGCGGCCTGGGCGCCAGCGAAGTCAGGACATCTGAAAAATCAAAGGGCATTTCAGCCGGATTATTGTGATAGCGAACTGCAATCAGCGGCATGTACCGTTCCTGGCCCCAGCCGGAAAGATCTCCTCCTCCGTAATTCCTGAAGCGGGTGAAGCCGCAACTGCTCACGAGGACACGCAGGCGGGTGTCAAAGGCCCCCACAAACAGCGTGTTGTGCCCGCCCAGCGAATGGCCGATGCACCCCAGTCGCCGGGGGGCGACTTCCGGCATGGACTGCAACAGGTCAACGGCCCGCATGTGGTTCCAGATGCCTTTCATCGTCTGGCTCTTGTAGCCGTGCCGGTAAGCGTCCCAATGATATCCACCGAAGCCCTGCCCAAACGGAAGATCAGGATAGTCGGGGGCAAGCGTTACGTAGCCGCGCTCGGCCAGTTCTTCCGCATAGTGATAATCCGGATTGCCCCCCAGTCCGGCCGGCTCCGCGGCGCCAAGCGGCGTGGTTTGATGGAGGCACAGAATTCCCGGGACCCGCCCCGTCAGTTTTTTCGGCCGCAACAGATAACCTGGCGTACGGTCCCCCTCTTCGCTCACATAGGAAATCTTCCAGCGGAAGATCGTCGCAGTATCGGCGCGCTCAATAATCTTCATGTCCAGGGGAGGTTTTGCCTTCATCTTCGGAAACGGGCCCATCACGAGTTCCATTCTTGAAAGAATGGACTGCCGCTGTCCCGGATGATCATTCTCCGGCAGCCCTTCGGACAATCCCCGCGGATGGGCTGCCCACAAAGGTGCGCTCCACAACAAAGCTGAAAACTGGCGTCGGCTAAATTTTCCCATGGCTCCTGAATTCTAATCCGGACGAGTCGGGCAGGGACTATGCTGGAAATCCGTACCTGCTGGCGGCCCTTTTCACGACATGGCCATCGCCAAAATTCTGCGTACCCGCACACTGGAGGGCTAGTAATAACACACGGCGTCCTGCCAATTCAACTTCATATTCCTGCCATCGTGCTGTGCAGAACGCTCGGGACCAGAAACCGTTTGCGCGGCTTGATGAGGTGAGATATTTTAGTGCCCGCACTCGCGCTATCGAGAGGGGAGCCATGACAAACACTTTTTCACGCAGAAAGTTTTTCAAAACGGCCTTTGCCGCCGGCGCAGGTTTATCGGCGCTCGGTTCTGCTTCGCGCATTGCGCAGGCCATGACGTCTCCGTTTCCCGGGCGTTTCTCGCCCACCTGGGACTCCCTCTCGCAATACAGCGTGCCCGACTGGTTTCGCGATGCCAAGCTCGGGGTCTTTATGCACTGGGGCGTTTATTCTGTTCCTGCGCACGACAGCGAATGGTATCCGCGCCTGATGTACCGCCAGGAGAGCCCCGTTTTTGAGTGGCACCGGCAGCACTGGGGGCCGCAGTCGATGTTCGGCTACAAGGATTTTATTCCCATGTTTCGCGGAGAGAACTGGAAGCCGGACGAACTTGTGGAACTCTACAAGAAGGCCGGCGCAAAATACATTGTTCCGGTGGGCGAGCACCACGATGGTTTTCCCATGTACGATTCGCACCTCACCGAATGGTGCGCCGCCAAAATGGGCCCGCGCCGCGACACCATTGCCGGCTGGTCGCGCGAAGTCCGCAATCAGGGGTTGAAACTTGGCATCTCCTCGCACCGGGCCTTCCACTTCTCTTATTACACTTTTGAGAAGGGCTATGACACGGACAATCCCCTCTACGCCGGTCTCTACGGGCCTATTCACGCGCCAACGCCTCTGATTAATAACCAACCCGGCCAGTTGGTCCAGCAGCCTTCCAGGGAGTTTATGCAGGACTGGTTCGCGCGTTGCGTGGAGATTGTGGACCTCTACGGACCTGACCTCGTCTATTTTGACTGGGCTAACGGCGCGCCTGGTCTCGAGCCCTACCGCAAGCAGTTTGCCGCCTATTATTACAACGTGGCCGCAGAGCACGGCCAGGGCGTGGTAGTGACTTATAAGAACACGGCATATCCGGAACACGCCGCGGTTCTGGACATCGAGCGCGGACTGGCGGGCGGTATTCGCCAACTCCCCTGGCAGACCGACACCTCCGTGAGCTGGAAATCGTGGGGCTATATTGAGGGCGACACCTTCAAGCGGCCCAAAGAGCTCATCCTTGAATTCGTCGATATCGTCAGCAAGAACGGAAACCTTCTGCTCAACGTGGGGCCCAAACCCGACGGGACTTTGCCCGCCGAAGCCGAAGAAGTTTTTCGCGGCATTGGCCGCTGGATGGACGTTAACGGAGAAGCGATTTACGCCACGCGCCCCTGGAAAATTTACGGCGAAGGCCCCACCCTGCTGCCCAGCGGATCTTTTGGCGAGGAGAAGCTGAAGGATATGACCTTCACGCCGCAGGACATGCGCTTCACGACCAGGGGCAGCGTGATTTACGCCATCCTCATGGCGTGGCCGGAGCGCGAAGCAAGAATCAAAGCCCTCGGGAAAAACTCAAAGAACGCCCCCGGCAAAATTTCCAACGTCAGTCTGCTGGGCAGCGACGCCCGCCTCAAATGGCGGCAGGATTCTGACGCGCTTGTCGTCGAAATGCCGGGCGAGAAGCCGTGCGACATTGCCTACGCCTTGAAGATCACGACGTAGGTCAAAATTTCTTCAGTCACGCGTGCAGCCGGGGGGCGTCCCGCGTGGGCTGAGATTGCCGGCGCCTTAGTTGACGTCCGCCGTGCGGTCGCCTTCGTAACGCATGATGTGGTAGTAGGCTTCCCACCCGTTCCAGAGAACCGGTGGCGGCAGGTGAGTGAGCGGGTTGCTCAGAAATTGTGAAAAAATTTCCGCCAGCGGCCCGGCCGCTCTGGCGCCAAACTCGCTGGACGCCCAGCTCCGGTAGTAATCTTCAGCGGTGGAAGCGCCTGCCGGGGAAACGCCGCTCCAGCCAACGTCCATTACCGCTTTGGCCGTCATCAGAACAGGGCGAAGGTCGCTGGTGTTCAACAGCAGATAATGGGTGGCCCCGGCTTTGATATACCGTCCGAGCTGGGAATAGATCCGCTCCACGGGCACCATTTCGGTCAACTGGTTCGCGCGGCCGTTCATCATGGCGTCGTGATAGTAGACGCCCTGGCCTGAAGCGACTTCTCCTTTGTCCTGGGGATAGCCGTAGCCGTTGTCGGCCCACACTTTGTGGACTTCGGGCGGAATGCTCAGGTCGCCCTGCAGGACCAAGCGCGCGCCCGAGCGTCATGGTGATGAACATCGGGAGGATCGTTCGCCTGGAAGCAGCGGCCAGGGTCTCCCCGGCATCAGGGAAGGCCCATTGTACATCCTGTTTCTGGAGCGTCAAGCTTGCTGAAATCTCCCGTTAACAGCATTCAGGTACGTTGAAAAGGCTTGTGGAACATCAGGCTGAAGAAATCCGTGAAGTTCCTGCTCCGTTGACTCACCGGGGTCGGTGTGTAAAAATGGACGCAAAAGAAAGGTGGTGCTGCTATGGGGCAAAAGGCTGATCTGCGAATTCAGCAGGGGCCGTTGAAAGATCTGGAAGAGTGGGATGATTTTGTGAAGGCGCGTTATCCGGAGGGCGCCCCGCCGGCTCCGCCGAAGCAGACCGAGAAAAAACAGGAAGAATTCCGAAATTATACTGACACAACGCCGCCTCGCGTGCGCGAGTTTTACCGCCAGAACCATACCTACCAGACGCGCGATTTTGTCCTCGGCAAGAAGGAGGAATTCGTCTCCCGAAGCCGGGCGAAAATGGGCATCTGGGAAGCCATGGAATATCTGAACACGCTGGTGGATGAAAGCGATCCCGACACCGAGCTTTCCCAGATCGAACATCTATTGCAGACGTCTGAAGCGGCGCGCCGCGACGGCCGCTCCGACTGGTTCATCCTGACCGGCTTGATTCATGACCTGGGCAAGATCCTCTGCCTGTGGGGCGAGCCGCAATGGGCCGTGGTGGGCGACACTTTTCCGGTGGGTTGCGCCTGGTCAGACAAGATTGTTTTCCACGAGTTCTTCGCGGAGAATCCCGATTCAAAGGTGCCGGAATACCAGACGCGTCTGGGTGTTTATCAGGAGAACGGCGGGCTCGGCAGCGTGGATATGTCCTGGGGGCACGACGAGTATCTCTATCACGTGGTCAAGGATTACCTGCCCGAAGAAGCGCTCTATATGGTCCGCTACCATTCGTTCTACCCGGCTCACCGCGAAGGCGCCTACGGCTATCTGATGAGCGATCATGACCGGGAAATGTTCCACTGGGTGCGAGAATTCAATCCCTACGATTTATATTCCAAAGCCGAGACACGCCCGGACGTGACAACGCTTCGCCCTTATTACGAAGATTTGATTTCCAGGTATTTCCCTTCCGAGATTCAGTGGTAAAATCTCCTCCGCCTCGCGGCAGGATTTCTCTGCAACATCAGGATTGGGGTGCAGTGTGAAGCGATCGATGGCGAAAGCTATTCTTGCGGACAGCCAGTTTTGGGTCCCGGTGGCGGTTCTGGCCGCCGGAATTCTGCTGCTGGTGTACGTCCGCTGAGGAGCAAACCTACTGGCCCGGCAACTTCATTCTTCAGGCGTTTCGCGCTCGCTGCACACGCTGGGCGTGCTGTGCGGCCTGGCCGCGGGTGCCTGGCTGGGCGCCGCTGAGGCTCCCACCAAACTGGTGACGCTGGGCATCTCGCCCTTCATTATTTCTCTGGGCATGGTGGCAGGTGTTTTCGTGGCCCGCTGGACGGTCCCCACCATCATGAAGGGAACGGAATACATCTTCACCGACCTGCGCGACAAAGCCCATCTCATCGTCTGGGCCATCCTGGCCGGGGCGTTGTGGGCCGTGGCCAACACCCTCACCGTCTTCGCCATCCGCGACGTGGGGCTTTCCATCGCCTTTCCGCTGTGGAACACCAACTGCCTGGTAGGGCTGTTCTGGGGCTGGTTCTTTTTCCGCGAACTGCGCGGGGCGGGGAAGAGTGCGCAGGCAAAAGTCCTGGGCGGCGCCATCGGGATTGCCGGCGGCGCGGTCCTGCTGGCCTACGCCTCGGCCAGCGCTCCGCTCACGACTTCCGCTCACGCCACGGCGGGAATCCTGGCGGCGCTGGGGGCCGGCCTGCTGTGGGGCACCATGTATATTCCCTATCGCAAAGCCTACCTGAGCGGCATGAACCCGCTCTCGTTCGTCACCGTCTTTACGGTGGGCGAGCTCGGAACGGTGGCGGCGCTGGCACTGGTTTTTCGCGGCGGGCTGCATCCGGTAATGATGGATCTTGCAGCGGCGCGTCCCGCCCTCTTCTGGCTGTTCCTCGGAGGTTTCTGCTGGGTCCTGGGCGACCTGTTCCAGCAGTACGCCGCAAAGTATATCGGCATTGGTCGCGGTATTCCGCTTTCCAACACCAACCAGCTCTGGGGGCTGGCCTGGGGCGCGCTGGTTTTCGGCGAACTGTCCGGCCGCGGCTCGGCGTCACAGGTGATGGTGGTGGCCGGGTCGGTGGTGATGATCCTGGGCGCGCTCGCCATCAGCCAGGCGGAAGCTCCGGTCACGGAGCACGCCGCATGGAGCGAGGCGATTGAGCGCGAGTGCGACCGCTACGGCCTCAACCACGATGAGGTCTTTCGCGCGCAGTCGGGCGAAGACGTCATGGCAAATCGCTCGCATGGCTGGCGATGGTGGGACATCGCCATCGTCGTTGCAGCCGTCGGCATCTTTGTCTGGCTCGCCCACGGAACCACGCGCCCGCCCATCGAGATACACGCCGGCTGGATCGTTGTCCTCCTGGCCGCCACAATGGGCCTGCTCATCGCCGGCGCCGTGCTCCTCTGGAAACGGACTCGGTTTTCATAGGTAAGAGATATGCCCTTTTTCAACAAGGTTTGCCGTATTGCGTAGTATAGTGTGTTACACTATACACGATGGCGAAGTTCAGATTTGCCCAATGGCTTTGGGACTGGCTTTTCGCGGTTCAGCGCTTCTCTTTTGAGTGGGACGCGGGCAACTCGACCAAGAGCTTTCAAAAGCACGGTGTCAGTTGTCAGGAGGCTGAAGAAGCTTTTCTGGAGCGGAGCTTCATTCCACTCGGAGAGCAGTTCCAGCCTCAACCGATGGAGCCGAGATACGGTATCCTTGGCGAAACCCGCGAGGGGAAGTTGCTCTTCATAGCCTTCACATTGCGCCTGCAGAAGATTCGAGTGATTTCCGCTCGCCCAATGAATGAAAGAGAGAGAAAGTTTTATGTCTCGCTACGTGAAGAATGAATCCGAATACCGGAAGGTCGATTTTGAGTCGGCGAAAATCAAGGCTGCGATGAAGCGTCGGAAAGAGTCTCGCAAGCAGCCGACTTCAGTGGCTCTAGACCCTGAATTGATTCTGGAACTCAAGGCCGAAGCAAAAGCCCGCGGCGTTCCCTACCAGGTTCTCATGCGCATGTTCATCATCGACGGCTTCAAGCGCCTCAAGCGCGCAAGCTGACGTTTTATCCGAGACGGGTGTGCCGCGCATCGGCTGAGGAGCTGATAGCGCGATGGAAAAAGGGAGGAGATATGCGGCGTTGGGTTATAGGAATCGGAGTTTTAGGCGTTCTGGCGATGTCAGTGGTTGTCCAAAGGCGCACCGTCACTTTTGCTCGAGGGGCCGCTCGGCACGGCTGGGTATCGTTGTTTGACGGCAAAACCCTGAAAGGGTGGCAGGTCCATACGGGCGGAGATTGGAAGGTCGAGAACGGGGCGATTGCCTGCCCGGGAACCAGCGCGGGCTGGCTGGGAACGCTGGCGCCCTCGAGCGACTATGTTCTCAAACTGCAGTTCCGCGCAGCCGGCACCGTTAACAGCGGAGTCTTTATTCGCGCCCAAAAAGAAGGGGTTCCCTGGGTCAGTGGATACGAATGCCAGATCTGGCCAAACATGCCCACCGGCTTCAACACCGGCAGCCTGGTCGGATCGGTCAAGGCGCTGCCAGCCAAAATTATTTCCGACCACTGGAACAGATATGAAATAACCGCTGACGGCGACCACTTCGTGGTGGTTTTAAACGGCAAGAAGTTGCTGGACGCCCACAACTCCAAGCACCTCACCGGTGAAGTCATCGGTCTGCAGTGCAACAAGAACAACGCCATCAAGTTCCGCGACATCATGCTGAAACCTCTGCCACGGTGACCTTCGGCGCCGCGCGACCCTCTGTTGCAATGGGGAACGTACGGCCAGCAGACAATTCCGCGCACCAGCCTGCCAACTGAGGATGTGGAAGGAGCTTGCCTTGATGAGGAGATAAATCTCCACACCGGGAGCGAGTTCCAGCGCCTGCGCGGTCTGCGGCGTGATGCGCACCTTGAGATCCACTCGGCAGTCGGCCACCCGCTCAATGCTTTCGCCGTCGCGCTGAAGGGGGCAGCGGTGGCAGACAGGAAGGCTTCGGAGCCCCGGTTCTCTTGATCTCCGGAAGCATGAATTATGTGCCGTTTGACTGAGGTGTGCCTTTTTGAACAACGGCGCGTGCGCTTTTGACCAGACAGCCCAAATCTGGCCGGTTATCTTTTACAAGTGTTGTGATTCTGCGGGGTTGGCCTATACAGCTAAGAGGAATTTGCCAAGGGGGAACGCAGAAAAGCAACCAAGTAATAAAAAGCATTCATCTTAAACCATGCGCCTGCTAAGCCGCTTTGACTGTGAGCCGATCGCACCGGAACTGGAAGAGCTTGGGGAGCATCAGTCCGGGAGTGCTGTTGTGAAAAGAACGGGCAACGGTTGCTCCGAATACCTGCATGAAGCGGCCCGAATCTGCACCCGCCCGGACAACTGCGGCCTGGAAACACGCTTTGCGGACTCTGCCTGGGGCCCTGTTGTGGAAGTTCGTGGCGCCCTGCGGGGAGCGCAAAACCACCAAGGCTTCGCGGAGGTTAAAGATGAATCCTTCTCATCTTCAAATGGAGCGATGAAATATGCTGAATGACGAGGGACGAGTCGTTCTTAAGTCGGCAACTCACGACGAGAAAAAGGGAAAAATTTGGATTGACTTGGACAATTCGCCGCATGTGCCTTTCTTTGTGCCCATCGTTAAAGAACTTCAGGAGCTAGGCTATCCGATCATTTTGACTGCGCGGGATTGTTTTCAGGTTCGGGATTTAGCCGGCCTTTTCAAGTTGCCCTGTGTGTTTGTCGGCCGTCACTACGGCAAGCACAAAATGGCCAAAATTGCCGGGACCTGCTACCGTGCTTTGCAGCTTGCTTCCATGGTCAGAAGGGAAAAGGTGCGCCTTGCAGTAGCCCACGGCTCCCGCGCGCAGTTGATTACAGCTTATCTTCTGGGGATTCCATCATTTGCTCTTTGGGATTACGAGTTTACGAAGGGGCTGGGTGCGTTACATCCCGATTGGATTATGGTTCCTTCGGTTATTCCTGATTCTGCAATCGGGTTTGACAATCGCCGGATTCTCAAGTATCAGGGGATCAAAGAGGATGTTTATGTTCCCGGATTCAGGCCCGATCCGAGCCTGAGAGCCCGCTTAGGATTGAAGGACGACGACTTTGTTGTTACCGCCCGTCCGCCCGCCGATGAGGCCCATTACTATAACCCCGAGAGTGACGTGCTTTTTCGCGCGGCAATCGACTTTGTTGCTGAACTCCATGGCGTCAGGATCGTCCTTTTGCCGCGAACCGAGAAACAGGGAGCAGCCGCAAGGTCGCTTTGGCCTGAGCTTTTTGCCAGGGGCAAGATGATTATTCCTGAGCACGCCGTTGACGGTCTTAGCTTGCTTTGGAGCTCTGATCTTGCCATCAGCGGCGGAGGCACGATGAACCGGGAGGCGGCGGCATTAGGCGTGCCCGTTTATAGTGTGTTCCGGGGCAAGATTGGCGCAGTTGACCGATACCTTGCACAAGATGGCCGTTTGGTTCTCCTGGAAAGTGTCGCGGCCGTTCGCGAGAAGATCGTCGTGCCGAAGGACGCCCGAAGACGGGCCCCCGCCAATCACCACTCCCATACCTTGAGGACAGTTGTCGACAATCTCGTTGCAATCGTTGAGACGGGAAGACCCAGCCAAAGAATAGCAGCATGACCGTCATGACATGGCCCTTAGGGGGAAGGCTGCTCGCTTTTCTGCAATGAGTTACGCATACTAAAGTCAAAGCATCGTTCGAGCAGAAAACACAATCTCCGAAGTCAGGCATTTCAACCTCCTCGGCGGTTTTTTCGAGCCGGCAGATAAGCCGCGAACCTTTCAACCAACAGCGAGAGGAAGTCTCTACTTCACGGCAGGATGTGGCAGGAGCTTGCCTTGATGAGGAGATAGATTTCCACTCCGGGAGCGAGTTCCAATGCACGCTCGGCCTGCGGGGTAATGCGCACCTTGAGATCCACTCCGCAATCGGCCACCAGTTCAATGCTTTCCCCGTCGCGCAACAGACGTTTGACGGTCCCGGCCAGCAGGTTCCGCGCGCTGGTGCGGCTGACGCGTTCGCGGGAAACGATGATGTCTTCCGCCCGGATGCCCAGCGTCACGCGGCTGCCCTCAGCAAGCTGGCTGCGCGGGATGACCATCCGGCACTTGCCGAGGTCCACGACGCTGATGCCCTCTTCCGCCTGATGGCCCTCTATCCGCCCCGCCAGAATATTTTCCGTCCCCACCACGCGGACGGCTGGAACGTTCAGCGGCGAGTTAAAAACTTCCAGCGGTTTGCCCTGCTGCACGATCTGGCCTTCCGCCAGCACCAGCAATTCATCGCCAATGCGGACCGCATCCGCCGGGCTGTGAGTGACGTAGAGAAACGGCATGTCCGTCTTGCGTTGCACTTCGACGATTTCGTCAAGCAGGCGCGAGCGGGTTGTAACGTCAACGGCAGAAAGCGGCTCGTCCAGCAGCAGGATGGCCGGGTCTGAGGCCAGCGCGCGCGCCAGTGCCACGCGCTGCTGTTCGCCGCCGGAAAGTTCTGCGGGGCGGCGTCCGGCAGCGTAATCCACGCCAACCAGTTTGAGCATTTCTTCAACGCGCCGGCGACGATCGTGGTCGTGCGGCGCCTTGGCGCCATAGGCGACGTTCTCGGCAGCGGTCAGGTGTGGAAACAGCAGGTAATCCTGAAACACAAAGCCCACGCGGCGCTTCTGCATGGCGAGATTCACGCGCGCGGCGGAATCGAAGTAGACTGTATCGCCCAGCGAAATCCTGCCCGCGTCGGGCGTCATCATTCCCGCAATCGACCGCAGCGTGGTGGTCTTGCCCGAACCTGACGCTCCGAACAGAACCGTAATGCCCTCGCTGGCCGTGAAGGCGGCGTCGAGAGCAAAGCCAGCGCGGCCGTTCGAGGCAAACTGTTTTTTGATGGCAACGTTCAGCATGGGTTATGCCGTTCTGGGCGGGCGCGTCAGAATGTTGGTGAGATAGATCACGGCAATCGAGGCGAGCGTCAGAATCACCGCCATGATCTGCGCCTTCTGGTCTTCTCCCGAGATGAACGCTTCGTAGATGGCCAGCGGCATGGTCTGGGTTTTGCCGCGGATGTTCCCGGCCAGCATCAGTGTGGCGCCGAACTCTCCCAGCGCCCGCGCAAAACTGAGGACCACTCCTGCCAGGATGCCGCGCTTTGCCAGCGGCAGCGTCACACGGAAGAAAGTTTCCAGTTCGCTCTTGCCCAGGCTGAAGCTCACCAGTTCATAGCGCCGGTCAATCGATTCCAGCGCCGCGCGCGCCGACTTCACCATCAGCGGCAGCGCCATGGCCCCGGCGGCAATCGCCGCGGCTTCCCAGGTGAAAGCCACAGTCCAGCCCGTCAGCGCGAAGAGATATTTCCCCAGCAGCCCGCGCCGCCCGAGGAGAAGAATCAGGTAGTATCCGGTCACCGTGGGCGGCAACACCATGGGCAGCGTCACCAGTGAATCCAGCGCTTCCTTGCCGCGGAAATCGCGCCGCGCCAGAAGAAACGCCAGCGCCGTGCCCACCAGTGCAACGGCCAGCGTCGCAACGCTCACCACCAGCGCGGATATTTTGAAAGCTGACCAGATCATGGCGTTTTGACCGGCCGAAACCCGTAGCTCGCGAGGATTTTTTCGCCCTCGGGACTGGGCACGAGTTTGATGAATTCTCTTGCAGCTTGCGGATGGGCGCAGCCCTTGATGGCGGCAATCGGATAGCGGATGGGCCCGTAAGTTCCGGCGGGCGCTTCCGCCACCTGCCGCACCTTGCCGCCTGCAATCCCCACGTCGGTTGCATAGACGATGCCGGCGTCCACTTCGCCGCGCATCACGTAATCGAGCGCCTGGCGAACGTCCTCGGAAAAAATCAGCCGCGATTCGAGTTTCGGCCAGAGGTGAAGATTCTTCAGCGCCTGCTGGGCGTAAAGTCCTGCCGGAACGGTTTTGGGATTGCCCATGGTGATTCGCTTCACCTGCCGCCCGGCAAGTTGGACAAATGAATCGAGCTTCAGCTTCGACGCGGCGGGCACCACCAGCACCAGGACGTTTCCGGCAAAGTCGGCGCGGGTGCCGGGCTCGATCAGCGACTTGCCCTCAAGCTGGTCCATCTCTTTCTCGCCGGCGCTGGCAAACACGTCAACGGGTGCCCCGGCCTCGATCTGCTTTTCCAGATTTCCCGACGCGCCGAAACTGAAATCAACTTTGGCGCCCGTTCGGTCCGTATAAATCTTTGCGATCTTGGCGAAGGCGTTTTCCACGCTGACCGCTGCGGAGACCACAATGGTCTTGGTTTGTCCGCTGCCGTTATTTCGCGGGCCGCAGGATGAAAATCCAATCGCCAGGGCCACGGCAAGTACTGCGAAATAGGTCCTTGTTATGGACTTCGTCATTTGTTAATTCCTTGATTGTTTGCTCCGTCGTGGTTGCCGCATGCGTTTCGCGGGGTTGCACACATCGCAAACACCGCGACGCGTGCCACCCATGATCAGGCATCCATCAGTACCGCTCACGAGTTTTTCCAGTTGGGGCGGATGATCATCACTTCCGTAGCTTTGATCAGCGCTGCAGCCGTGTCACCCACTTTCAGTTTCAGGTCCAGGCAGGCGTCGCGGGTGATGACGGAGGTGACAATCTGGCCGCCCACGTCGAGTGAAACCTTGGTGAGCAACCCGATAGTTTTCAATCCCACGATGCGCCCCACCAACTGGTTCCTTCCGCTGATGAATTCCTGCAGGCCCGTTCCTGACTCCGGCCGTCCCCTGGGCCTCGCAGCCTTCGGCTTCTGGGAGGCTTGTCGCTTTCGCCCCTGCTGGAACAGCAGGCGGTCGATTTCCGACTGCGCGATGCGATGGTGGCCGCCCACCGTCTTCACCGTGCTGACCTTGCCGCGGTAGATCCACTGCTTGAGGGTGGGGTAACTCACGCCCAGCCGCCGGGCCGCTTCGCGAACGCCGATAAAGTCCATCTCTGGCATCATCCGCCTCGATATGATTTCAGACTGCCAATATAGACGAATTTATACCACTAATCAAGGCAAGGTTGAGGGAGCAGGGTGGCGCAGACCGCCGTTTCCGCGGTCTGCGGATTCTTCGGTTTATACGAAGAGATAGAGAAAGGAAGAAGGGTGGGCCTCAACACCAGACGCGCCGTAATCAAATGCAAGTGTCAGCGCCACTTTGCAAATTGGATTAGCGGGCCCGCCTGATCGTGGTCCACTTGGATGATGTAATCTCAGCTTCTTGTCGGAAGAAGTGCGTGCGCCTTTGCACGTTCACTCCTTTGATCCGCACCTCAATTCTCACGTCCACGAGATCAGAAGGCGTTCCTCCGAACGCTGTCCAAAAGGCGTGTAGCAGTTCTAACTCCCCGAGCTCCCAGCAAGGGGGAGAGGGGTTGTTCCTTGCGTCGGGAATGCTGCGCGGGAAAAGGTAAAGACATGGCGGCGGTACGCCGCGCGTCGAGCTGATTGGCGTTCGCCGCGAACCGGCTTGAAGCTTTGGGCATGGTCGGCCAGGAGTGCCACAAACCATGTCCCAAATTACCAATCCATCCACTCGCTGCCTGCGATGAATAACCTCCGCGCCGAGCCTCGTATGAATTCCTGACCATGCGTTATGCCTAGGATCAGAGCCTGGATTCTGGCACAGCGACCAGATAATGAACTCGTCGGCCTGCGGCGGACGCTCGAAAATGTTTGTGTTGTTACCGTCCAGGCACCCTTTCGTTTCAACGATACTGGTGCGACCGCTGAGCATCTTGACCTCGTAGTCATGGCGTTCCCCTGACCCTACGAATTCCCATCCGCGGATCAATCCGTCACTCTTGAGGTGATCAAAAACTTCGGCCACAAAAGTGCGCTTCTCCGTCATTGACGCAGCCTGCGTACCGCGGAGCTGTTCGACGGCGCTGCGGAATATGCCAGAATCCCAGAATTCTTGAACTGATAGTCCGTGTGCACCAAGCGTTGGCGCGGCATTCTTCAAATCTTCCGCGTAAGACGCAATTCTTGCCTTGATGTCAGGAAGCAGTTGGCACGGGATTATCGGCGGACGCGAGGGCAACTCAGGCAGCCTCCAGGGCGCGGTCGTTCACGGTTCCGAGCGGAGAGAGGAGATGTTGTTCAAGCCATTGAACGACCGGAACCACCAACCCGTCACCCATCAAGTGATACGCTTCGTTATATTTTTGAGGCAGCTTATATTCATCGGGGACGCCCATGAGACGGGCGGCTTCACGCGGTGATAATAGTCGCGAACGGATGGTTTCTCCTTCAACAACAAGCACAGTTTGACGGCTAGAGCCGCCGACAGGCGTGCGAAGACAGCCACTAATCTGATCGAACCGTACCTCCGCACGCTGGACCTTTTGGCCCGACTGATTCAAGCGAGTGCGCCTGTAGATCGTGCCGATCACTTGTCGTCTGAGCCGCTTAGCTTTTTCCACCTTCTCTCGATTCGGCTGAGACATCATCTGAAGCAGCCGTTTTGTCTCGGCGGCGCTGTGCCAAACCACCGCATCCGGGTTCGGCTCGATAATGTCCGAAAGAGTCAGATGCCCGGCAGGTGGCAAAGGCAGATGCCACCATTCCCAAGATTTACGCACCCCGATCGGAAGTTCCGCGTACGCAGCCCTCAATGCTGCGGGATGCCAAAAAGGATTCGGGGCTTCTGTCCTCAAACTAGAGAGAACTTTTGCTCTGCTATCAACGGCGAGGATGAATAAGCGGGGTCGTGACTGCGGAACAAAATGAATCGCGTCAATAACGAGTGCTCCTGCGCGGTATCCTGCGTCGGACAGCGTCTGCAAGATGACTCGAAAGTCGTGTCCTCTGTTCGATGTTATTGCGCCGACCACATTCTCAAGAACGATCAGTCGTGCCGGTCGATTTTCTTTAGCAAGTCCCTGCATCAGTTTCCAGAATGGCCAGAAGGTTCCGCTTCTTTCTCCCTTAAGGCCAGCGCCGTTGCCAGCTAGCGAGAGGTCCTGACAGGGAAATGACGCCCAGACGAGCTGCGGCTCACCAGGAAGGTCGCCGGGCGTAACTTCGCGAATATCCCGAACAGAAAGCTCCGGTGCCTCCCCAAAGTTGAGCCAATAGGCAGCAGCCTTTTTTGTGCATGAATCGTTGGCAAACGTACAATGCCACCTGTGCCGGAGCCCCAAACGTGCCATTCCCCCGCCAGCAAAGAACTCATAGAATGGCAACTTCTCTTCTTTAGCCATAAATTAGGTCTCCAAGAATCGTCTGATACGAGAGCGCACGCGAGCGGGGTTTCCTAGCTGGCACTCCCAAACTACCATAACCCGCCAACCCAGCCTCCGCAATTCTGCACGGGCTCTGACATCTCGCTTCCGATTTCTTAAAAGCTTAGACCGCCAGTAGGAAACATTGGACCGCGGACGGTTCATTCCGGCCCTACAATTGTGTCCATGCCAAAAGCAACCATGCACGAAAATTACCTTGCTGCGACCTGGAAAAGTTAGATCGGGCTTTCCAGGTAAACGGGGATCATATAACCTGTAACGATACCCCATAGCTGTAACAAGTCTTCGCACAGAAAGCTCAGGGTGTGTGTCCCGGCTCCGAACACTCGCCATAGTGGCTTTACGCTGTAAAGGCGTAAGAATATCCATTAAGACTCGGCGCTACTGTGCTTGTATAGATGCACCCCGCATGAAGGAATTCCTC
The DNA here is from genome assembly GCA_021789565.1 of Acidobacteriota bacterium. The sequence goes on along the minus strand of JAJYJL010000020.1, from coordinate 2,911 downwards.
CGCAGAAGTTATAAAACTTGAAATCTCTCCAATGTGCGGCCGACTTTCGCAACTTTAATCGGCATAGAGTTGAAATACCTTGAAGCCCGACTCGACTAGCTTATCTTTACCACCAGTCGGGACTTCAAATCAAGCGCGTAGCGGAACGCTCCCTACTGTGCCGGGCCCGGCGGATAGGCGGGCAGGTCCGGCGGCCGCGGCGGCAGCTTCATCGGGTGCTCCTTGATTTCCTTCATCAGGTACTCGATGGCCCGTTCGAGTTGCGGGTCCTGGCCCTTCACCACCAGGTCGGGACGGTTGTCCACCTTGATATCCGGCTCAACGCCGTGGTTCTCCACGACCCATTTGCTATGCAGATTGTAGAGAGAGAATTCAGGCCGCGTGAAGTATCCGCCATCGATCTCCGGAATGTAGCCGCGGATGCCGCGCACGCCGCCCCAGGTGCGCTCGCCGATCACGGGGCCCAGCTTGTACTTCCTGAAGAAGTAGGTAAAGAAATCCCCGTCGGAGGCGGTGTAGCGGTTGCTCAGGTCAGCCATATATCCATAGAAGACGTTGTCGGGAATGGTGTCGCTGGCAAAGTTGCGGGCCGATTCCATGGCCACCAGAATCCGGCGCAGGTGTTCCAGTATGATCTGGTCCACAAATCCGCCGCCGTTGTAGCGCACGTCGAAGATGATGCCTTCCTTGCGGATTTGCGGGAAGTACTGCCGGACAAATTCATTCAGCCCCACGTCTTCCATGTCGGGCAGGTAAACGTAACCCACCTTGCCGCCGGTTGCTTTGTCCACCTTCTCGCGGTTGGTTTCAATCCAGTTCAGCTCGCGCAGCCGGAACTCGCTGCTGATGGGTTTCACCATCACGTCCCAGGAGCCGTCGGTGGAGGGCTTGCTGTTGATGGTGAGGGTAACGTCCTGGCCGGCCGTGTTCACGAAGGGCTTGTAGGGATTTTCCGGCAACTGCAAGGGCCTGCCGTTGACGGCCAGCAGATAGTCGCCCTGCTTCACTTTCACGCCCGGTTCGGTGAGCGGTGAGCGGACGGCCGGGTCCCAGTTCTGCCCGGGATAAATCTTTTTGAAGCGATAGTAGCCGCTGGCCGTGTCGGCTTCAAAATCCACGCCCAGCAGGCCCACGTTCACCGGATGGAGATTGGGGAAATCGCCTCCGCCCACGTAGGTGTGCGAGTTTGCGAGCTCGCCGATCATTTCGCCGATCACGTAATTGAGATCGAATCGGTCGGCCACAGCAGGAAGCAGCGCCGCGTACTTGTCCCTCACCGCTGCCCAGTCCACGCCGTTCATCGACTTCTCGTAAAAGTAGTCGCGTTCCTGCCGCCAGGCGTCGTAGAAGATCTCTTTCCATTCCGCCGGCGGATCGACGTCCATTTTCATCGAGGCCAGGTTCAGAGCGCCCTCGCCCAAATGGTGCGGCTTCGCAGGCGGCTTGGCGTCAACTATGCCGTAGGTGTTTGCGCTGCCGCCTTCTTCATACAGGGACGCTGCGCCACCCGGGCCGGGAGCCTTGGGTGCGGAATAGAGCAGCTTCTTGCCGTCGAAGGAAAGGGTGTAGTTATTGGCGCCGGGCAGCAGGACGCTGTCCTTGCGCTTCTCCATGTCAAAAACATGGATGGCAGGCGATTCGCCGGGCAGCGGGCCGCTCAGTCCCATCGTGGGCGTGGACACATAGAAGACGTCGCTCTTGTTTGCCTGGAGGTCCTGATAATTGCCCGGCGGAATCGGCAGGCCCACCACGCGGCCTTCAATCCCTTCGAGGTCAATCCTGAAATTCTTCAGAGCTTCTTCCTCAGACTTCTGTTTCTTCTTGGCCTCTGCTTCCGATTCTGCAGCGGTTTTGGGCTTTCCGGCGACGACCTCATCGCTGCGGGGAGCGAAGGGTGAAGGCAGATCAGCGCGCAGCGTGACGGCAAAGATTCCCGTTGCCTTGGGATTTGAAAACTCCGTGTCGTAGACGCCCAGCACCTCGTTGTACGTGCGGTTGGAGAGGAAGTAGAGATACTTGCCGCCGGGGTCGAACGCCGGGTTCCAGCTTTCGGTAAAGCTGGTGGTCACCGGAGTAATTTTCCTGTCGGCCAGCGAGTAGAGATAGATCGCGCCGTTCTGATTGCTGTCAGCCTTGGCGTAGGCCACCCATTTGCTGTCCGGGGCCCAGACATAATCGGTAAGGTCGGCGTATTTCCCCTGGTCAATCAGGACGGGCTTCTTGTCGTGGATGTCGACGTAATAAAGGTGCAGGGTGGAATCGGCATAAAGCAACTTGGTGCTGTCGGGCGACCAGGCGATCGGCAGCAGAAACACTTTGTTGTTGGTGGTGATCTGGATTTCCTTGCCCGACTGTTTCTGCGGCCGGATGTAAATCTGATTCTCGCCCGTGCGGTCCGAGACGTAAGCGACCCATTGGCCGTCGGGAGACCAGGCGGCATAACGCTCCTGGATGCCCGGCGTCTGGGTCAGGTTGCGGATGCTGCCGTGCTCGGCAGGCACGGTGAAAACGTCGCCGCGCGCCGTGAAAAGCGCCCTCTTGGCGTCCGGCGAAAGATCGAAGGCCGTGATCAGCTTGCTCACGTTTTCCCAGCGGCGGCGCATCTGGTCGCGGTCACCGGGCAGGTAGAAGGTCAGTTTTTTGGCTTTGTGGCTTTTCAGGTCGAAGAGATAAAGGTAGCCGCCGTTCTCAAAGATGATAGAGTCCGGCCCCAGGCTTGGCCACATCACGTCAAAATCCGTGTAGTGAGTGAGCTGGGTGATCTTTTTACTCCCGAGATCGTAGCTGTAAAGATTCAGCCGCTTGTCGGGGCCGCGGTCGGAAGTGAAATAGATGGTGTTGCCGTGCCACATGGGGAAGGTGTCGGTCCCCACGTAATGCGTCAAGCGCTCGATGGTGTTGGCTTTCAGAT